>JAFAFZ010000174.1 GCA_023423215.1 Actinomycetes bacterium | reverse complement strand
ACCCGTTCCGGGTCGAGTACCAGGCGATCAACCTCGACACGATCGAGGAGTCCGGCCTGGACGAGATCAGCCCCGAGACGCTGCTGGCCAAGGGCCTCGTGTCGAAGGGTGCGCTCGTGAAGGTGCTCGGCCGCGGCGAGCTGACCCGCAAGGTCACCGTCAAGGTGCACGGCGCGTCGGCCTCGGCCGAGGCGGCGATCACCGGTGCCGGCGGCACGCTCGAGAAGCTGCCGCTGCCCTTCAAGGTGCGTCCGGCCTTCCACGGCAGCGCCCACACCAACCGCTGACGGGACGCGGCGCACGCCGCGAGCCGCTCCGTCCGCACCCGTGCACGGCCCCCGGGCCGGATGCCGCGGGTGCGGCGGGCATCGGCTACCTTCCCACCACCATCGACTGCTGAGCCACAGGAGCGTCAGTGTCACGTATCGGCAACATCTTCAAGGTGGCGGACCTGCGCAACAAGGTCCTCTTCACCTTGTTCATGCTGGTCATCTACCGGTTGGGCTGCTACCTGCCGGTGCCCGGTGTCGACCAGAACGCCGTCAGCTCCATCGGCGAGCAGGCACGAGAGGGCGGGGTGCTCGCCTTCCTGCAGCTCTTCTCCGGCAAGGCGCTCACGCAGTTCAGCCTGTTCGCGCTGGGCATCATGCCGTACATCACCAGCTCGATCATCATGCAGATCCTTACCGTGGTGATCCCGAAGCTGCAGGAGTGGCAGCAGCAGGGTGCGGTCGGTCAGCGCAAGATCACCCAGTGGACCCGCTACCTGACCGTCGGCATCTCGGTGCTGCAGTCGACCGGCCTGGTCTTCCTGTTCCACAACGGCGGTGGCGGTCTCGTCTCGAGCGGCAGCGGCTCGATCGACCTGGTGCCGATCTTCACCCCGGCCCGCGTGATGCTCATCGTCATCACCTTCACCGCCGGCTCGGCGCTGCTGATGTGGATGGGTGAGCTCATCACCAACCGCGGCATCGGCAACGGCATGTCGCTCATCATCTTCTGCTCGGTCGTCTCCGGCCTGCCGAGCGCCTTCTCCGCCATCTACGCGGCGGGGGAGTGGAAGCTCGCCGTCTTCCTCGCCTTCTTCGTGGCGATGCTCTGGGTCATCGTGTACATCGAGCTCGGCCAGCGCCGCATCCCGGTGCAGTTCGCCAAGCGCGTCGTCGGTCGTCGCATGTACTCCGGCCAGAGCACCTACATCCCGCTCAAGGTCAACCAGGCCGGCGTCGTCCCGATCATCTTCGCCAGCGCCGTCATCAACCTGCCGGTGCTGCTGTCGCAGGTCCTGCCGTCGGACGGCTGGGGCGCCAGCGTCTCGAAGTGGATCAACGACAACCTGGCGAACACGATCAACCCCGTGTACCTGTTCGTGCTCGGCCTGTTCATCGTCGGGTTCTCGTACTTCTACACGGCGATCGCCTTCGACCCGGTCCAGCAGGCGGACAACCTCCGCAAGCAGGGCGGGTTCATCCCGGGCATCCGTCCCGGCCCCCAGACCGAGCACTACCTGGCGAAGGTGCTCAACCGCATCACGCTGCCGGGCGCGCTGTTCATCGCTGCGCTGGCCATCGCACCGACCGTGCTCGTGCGGATCCTGCTCGGCCCCGCCGGCAGCGGCGCCGCCTACTCGATCGGCGGCACGTCGCTCCTCATCGCCGTGGGCGTCGCCCTCGAGACGATGAAGCAGGTCGACTCGCAGCTCATGATGCGCAACTACGAGGGCTTCCTGACCAGCAAGTGACCGCGGCCGCCACGGCTGCGTCGCCCGAGGTCCCGGGGAAGGACGTCACATGAACACGGACACCACCACGCCGGTCCGGCTGATCGTCTTCGGACGGCAGGGCGCCGGCAAGGGCACCCAGGCGACCCGCCTCGCGGATCGCTACGGCGTGCCGCACATCTCGACGGGCGACATGCTGCGCGCCGCGGTGAAGGCCGGCACCGAGTTCGGCCTGCGTGCCAAGGAGATCATGGACGCCGGGCAGCTCGTCTCGGACGAGGTCATGCTCGGCCTCGTCTCCGAGCGCCTTGCGCAGCCGGACGCGGTGAACGGCTGGCTGCTCGACGGGTTCCCCCGCACGCCCCAGCAGGCGGCGGACCTGCAGCAGATCGTCGGCGAGGGCGGCATCGACCTGGCGATCGACCTGCAGGTGCCCGAAGAGGTCGTCGTCGAGCGCATCTCCTCGCGGCGCGTCTGCGAGAGCTGCGGGACCATCTACTCGGTCCAGTCGCCGCCGACGGTCGACTGGACCTGCGACAAGTGCGGCGGCAAGGTCGTCCAGCGCGACGACGACACCGAGGAGTCGGTCCGCAAGCGCCTGGCGCTCTACAACGAGCAGACCGCGCCGCTGCTGGCCTGGTTCGCCGAGCAGGGCCTGCTGGCCGAGGTCGACGGCGTCGGCGACCCCGACGCCATCACCGAGAAGCTCGTCTCGGTGATCGACGAGCGCATCTCCTGACCTCCTGAACGGCGCGAGCTCCTGACCGTTCGAGCTCCTGGACCGCGGCCGTCCCGCGCGGGGCGAGCGGAGCGTCGCCGGTAGGGTGCGCGCCATGGTCGCCGCCGACAGCTCCGGTCCCCTCGGTCCGTACCCGCCCCGCGTGACGGACGAGCAGGCGCAGGTCGACTACGACAAGCTGCGCCGCCGGGTCATGTGGGCGATGCCGTACGGCCTGTACGTGCTGGGCTCGACCGACGGCGCAGCGCGCCGCAACGGCATGGCGATCAACTGGGTCACCCAGGTGAGCAGCGACCCGAAGCTCGTCGGGGTCGGCGTCGAGCGCGGCGCGCTCACCCACGAGCTCGTCCTCGCGGGGGAGTGCTTCAGCCTCTGCTTCGTGGACCGCGAGGACCGCGCGATCGTGCGCAAGTTCACCAAGCCCGTCGAGGTCGACCTCGAGGCACGCACGCTCAACGGGTTCGCGTACGCCGAGCGGGTGACCGGGGCGCCGGTGCTGACCGACTCCGTCGCCTACCTGGACTGCCGGCTCGCCCAGCAGGTCGACCTGGGCCAGCACACCCTCTTCATCGGCGAGGTCGTCGACGCCGACTTCCTGAAGGACGAGGACACCCCCGTGCTGCGCATGGAGGACACCCGGATGAACTACGGCGGCTGAGCGCCGTCGCCGCCGGCCGCTGCGGACGGGAACAGACCGGCCACCCGCAGCGTTCTCGTCCCTGCTCCGGGGGCCGCCCCGGAGGCGCCCGGAGGCCGAGACCTGCGCCACGACGCGGGCTTTGACCCGATTCGGCCGTTCCTCTACACTTGTCCGTCGGCCCGTGCAGCGCCCCGCGCTCGTCCGCGCCGCAGCGTTCTGCCCGAGCGCAGTGTTCCACCCCTCGGGGCCTCACAGGAGGATGCAGTTCTGGCTAAGCCCAAGGAAGACGCCATCGTCTTGGAAGGAACGGTCACCGAACCGCTTCCGAACGCCATGTTCCGGGTCGAGCTCGAGAACGGCCACAAGGTGCTGGCGCACATCTCCGGGAAGATGCGGATGCACTACATCCGGATCCTGCCCGGGGACCGGGTGCAGGTGGAACTGACTCCCTACGACCTGTCCCGCGGCAGGATCACCTACCGCTACAAGTGACCGCAGCCCCCCGGCTGTGAGCGAGATGGACCGGCCCAAGCCGGTCCGGAGAGACCGATGAAGGTTCGACCGAGCGTCAAGAAGATCTGTGAGAAGTGCAGGGTGATCCGCCGCCACGGGCGCGTGATGGTCATCTGCGACAACCCGCGCCACAAGCAGCGTCAGGGCTAAGGAAGAGAGCACATGGCACGCATCGCCGGCGTCGACATCCCCCGAGAGAAGCGTCTCGTGATCTCGCTCACCTACATCTACGGCATCGGCCGTACGCAGGCTGAGCAGATCTGTGAAGCGACCGAGATCAACGAGTCCACCCGCGTCCGGGACCTGACCGACGCCGAGGTGACCAAGCTGCGCGGCTGGATCGAGGAGCACGTCAAGGTCGAGGGCGACCTGCGACGTGAGGTCAGCCAGAACATCAAGCGCAAGATGGAGATCGGCTGCTACCAGGGCCTGCGCCACCGTCGCGGCCTGCCCGTGCACGGTCAGCGCACGCACACCAACGCCCGCACCCGCAAGGGTCCCAAGAAGACCGTCGCCGGCAAGAAGAAGGTCCGCAAGTAATGGCCAAGCCACCGCCCGGGGGTCGTCGTCCCCGCAAGAAGGAGCGCAAGAACGTCACGTACGGCGTCGCGCACATCAAGTCCTCCTTCAACAACACGATCGTCTCGATCACCGATCAGGAGGGCAACGTCCTCTCCTGGGCCTCGGCCGGCAACGTCGGGTTCAAGGGCTCCCGCAAGTCCAGCCCGTTCGCCGCGCAGATGGCCGCCGAGCAGGCCGCCCGGCGCGCCATGGAACACGGTGTGCGCAAGGTCGACGTCGTCGTGAAGGGTCCCGGCTCCGGCCGAGAGACCGCCATCCGCTCCATCCAGAACGTCGGCATCGAGGTCACCGGCATCAAGGACGTGACCCCCGTTCCGCACAACGGCTGCCGCCCCCCCAAGCGTCGGAGGCTCTGAGTCCATGTCCCGCTACACCGGCCCCCGCGCCCGCGTCTCGCGCCGTCTCGGCACCAACATCTGGGGCACCTCGGGCGAGAACAAGGCGATGGACAAGCGCCCGTACCCCCCGGGGGAGCACGGCCGCACCCGTCGCCGCGGCAACGTCTCCGAGTACCTGCTGCAGCTCCAGGAGAAGCAGAAGGCCCGCTTCGCCTACGGCATGACCGAGAAGCAGTTCCGCAACCTCTACGCGGAGGCGAACCGTCGCCAGGGCGTCACGGGTGAGAACCTGCTCCGCTACTGCGAGCTCCGCCTCGACAACGTCGTCTACCGCGCCGGCTGGGCCTCGACCCGCCCGCAGGCCCGCCAGTTCGTGAACCACGGCCACGTCGACGTCAACGGTCGCCGGGTGAACATCCCGAGCTACCGCGTCCGCAAGGGCGACGTCATCCGCCTGCGCACCAAGTCGCGGGAGATGATCGTGGTGCAGTTCAACATGGACACCCTTGGGCGCACCCCGCCGCCGTGGCTGGACTCCGCCGACGGCGGCCAGGAGGTCACCGTCCGCGAGCTCCCGCTGCGCGAGCACATCGACGTGCCCGTGCGCGAGCAGCTGATCGTCGAGCTCTACTCCAAGTAACCACCGGGGCCCCGGCCCTCTCCGCTCCAGTCCGCCACCCGCTCATCCAGAGGTACGCAACAGATGCTCGTCATTCAGCGCCCCACCGTGGAGGCCATCGACGAGGAAGACGGCAACCTCCAGAGGTTCGCCATCAGCCCGCTCGAGCCCGGCTTCGGTCACACCCTGGGCAACTCCCTGCGTCGCACCCTGCTCTCCTCCATCCCGGGAGCGGCGATCACGCAGGTGCGGTTCGACGACGCCCTCCACGAGTTCGACACCATCAGCGGTGTCACCGAGGACGTCACCGACATCATCCTGAACCTGAAGGACGTCGTCCTGACCTCGTCCTCGGACGAGCCGGTGACGCTGCGCCTGGACGTGCGTGGCCCGGCGACGGTGACGGCCGCCGACATCCTCGCCACCGCGGACGTCGAGATCCTCAACCGCGACCTGGTCATCGCGACGCTGAACGGCTCGGGCCGCCTGGCCGTGGACCTCACCGTGGACCGTGGCACCGGCTACCTGTCCGGCAGCGGCCGCAGCACCTCGACCATCGGCGTCATCCCGATCGACGCCATCTTCTCGCCGGTGCGCCGCGTGACCTTCTCGGTCGAGCCGGTGCGCGTCGAGCAGTCGACCAACTACGACAAGCTCGTCCTCGAGATCGAGACCGACGGCTCGCTCACCCCGCGCGACGCGCTCGCCTCGGCCGGTGCCACGCTGCGCGCCCTGGTCGAGCTCGTCGAGCAGATGTCGGACGAGCCCGAGGGCCTGACGCTCACCGAGGCCGTCACGACCGTCGCCGCGTCGCCCGACCTGGACCTGGCGATCGAGGAGCTGGACCTGTCCGAGCGTCCGCGCAACTGCCTGAAGCGCGCGCAGGTCAACACCGTCGGCGAGCTGCTCACCAAGAGCGAGGACGACCTGCTCGCCATCACGAACTTCGGCCAGAAGTCGCTCGACGAAGTGATCGAGAAGCTCGACGAGCGCGGCCTGTCGCTCCACGGCCGGGACTGAACAAGAGGAACCTGCAATGCCCGCAACCCCGAAGAAGGGCGCCCGCTTCGGCGGCAACGCCAAGCACCAGCGCCTGATGATGGCGAACCTGGTGTGCTCGCTCGTCGCCTCGCCGACCGGCATCGTCACGACCGAGGCCAAGGCCAAGGCCGTGCGCCCGATCGCCGAGAAGATGATCACCAAGGCTCGCAAGGGCGGCCTGCACAACCACCGTCAGCTCCTGGCGTACCTGGGTGACCAGGAGATCGTCGCGAAGCTCATGGACGAGGTCGGCCCCCGCTACGCGGACCGTCCGGGCGGCTACACCCGGGTGCTGAAGCTGGGCCCGCGCCAGGGCGACAACGCGCCGATGGCGAAGCTCGAGCTGGTCTGACGCCGCTCGATCGCCACCGCACCGTGCACGAGTGCTGCGAAGGGCCGCCCGATCAGGGCGGCTCTTCCGCGTCCGGTCCTGCCCCCTCGACCCCGGTCACCGCTTCCTCGACGCCCAGGCCGGCGACGTCCGATCCGGACTCGACCCGGGTGCTGCTCCGGCTGTCCTACGACGGCGGGGCGTTCAGCGGGTTCGCCGAGAACGTCGGCGTCGAGACCGTCGCCGGCGCGCTCCGGGCGAAGCTCGAGCGCGTGTACGGCCAGCCGCTGGTGCTCTCCTGCGCCGGGCGCACCGACGCCGGGGTGCACGCCCGAGCCCAGCACGTCACCTTCACGGTGCGCGGGGCGCTCGTCGAGTCCGAGCGGCTGCAGCGCTCGCTCAACTCGCTGCTCGCGCCGTCGGTCGTCGTGCACGAGGTGCGGGTGGTCGACGCGCGCTTCGACGCCCGCTACGCCGCCCGCTGGCGGTCGTACCGCTACCACGTGCTCGACGCGCCGCTGCCGGACCCCTTCCTGGCGGCGACGACGTGGTGGGTGCACTGGCCCCTCGACGTCGAGCGCATGCAGGAGGCCGCGGCCTGCCTGCTCGGGGTGCACGACTTCTCGGCGTTCTGCCGCCGGCCCCGCTCGACGCCGAACGCCACCCTCGTGCGGCGGCTGCTCCAGGCGGAGTGGGTGCGTGAACCCGCACGGGACGGCCGGCCCGCGCTGCTGCGCTTCGACATCTCTGCCACCGCGTTCTGCCACCAGATGGTGCGCAGCATCGTCGGCACGCTGGTCGACGTCGGCCGGGGCAAGCTCGCCGTCTCGGACGTGGCCCGCATCCTCGAGGCGGCGGACCGCACCCGCATGGGGAACATCGCGCCGCCCCAGGGGCTGTGCCTGTGGGACGTGGGCTACCCCGGCGACGTCGAGCCGCCGTGGTGGGTCGAGCCGACCGCCTGACGGGGCGCAGGGGCGCACTTGCCGCTCCGCGGAGGCCGCCGCTACTGTGTCCCGTCGGCCTGTGGGCCGCGGGTGACCGCGCCACACGACGATCCGCCCCGCTGCGTGCCTCGATGCTCCGGCTGGTGCAGATCACGCCGGCCCGTCACTGCAGAACGGCTCCTGCCGTCCCCGCAGTGCTGCAGCAGAGCGAGTTCGCAACAGGAAGAGTGAGCGCAGTGCGCACCTACACCCCCAAAGCCTCGGAGATCGACCGCAAGTGGTACGTCGTGGACGCCGAGGGCCTGACGCTCGGCCGCATGGCCACCGAGGTCGCACGCGTCCTGCGCGGCAAGCACAAGCCCACGTTCAGCCCGCACATCGACACCGGTGACCACGTCATCATCGTCAACGCGTCGAAGGTGGTGCTCAGCCCGGGCAAGGCCGAGAAGAAGCAGGTCCACCGTCACACGGGCTACCCCGGCGGCATCCGCTCCACGACCTACGCCGACCTGCTCGACACCAAGCCGGAAGAGGCCGTGCGCCGCACCGTCCGCGGCATGGTCCCGAAGAACCGCCTGGGCCGTCAGATGATGACGAAGCTCAAGGTGTACCCCGGTCCGACCCATCCCCACGCCGCGCAGCAGCCGCAGGCGCTGGAGATCCCCGCCGCCCGGGCTCGTTCGTAACCGCCCGCGCTCGTTGCAACACGGAGAAGCCGTCGTCATGCCGCACCCTCTCGTCCAGTCCACCGGTCGCCGCAAGCGCGCCGTCGCCCGCGTCCGCATCCGTCCGGGTGAGGGCACCATCACGATCAACAAGCGGCCGCTCGAGGACTACTTCCCGAACCCGACGCACCGCATGATCCTCTCCGAGCCGCTGCGCCTGACCAGCACCGGCGAGAGCTACGACATCGACGCGACGCTGCACGGCGGCGGCGTGAGCGGCCAGGCCGGCGCCATCCGCCTCGGCATCTCGCGCGGCCTGATCGCGATCGACCCCGAGCTGCGTGGTCCGCTGAAGCGAGCCGGCTTCCTCTCCCGTGACGCACGTGAGAAGGAGTCGAAGAAGTACGGCCTGAAGAAGGCCCGCAAGGCTCCGCAGTACTCCAAGCGCTGAGCCCGTTCGCACCGACGGCACGCGCCGCATGAACGACGTGCGCTTCGGCACCGACGGTGTGCGGGGCGTCGCCAACCAGGAGCTGACCGTCGAGGTCGCGCTCGCCATCGGGCGGGCCGCGGTCCGCGTGCTGCCGAGCGACCGCGTCGTCATCGGCCGCGACACGCGGCGATCCGGCCCGATGCTCGAGGCCGCCGTCGCCGCGGGCGTCAACGCCGAGGGCGCTGACGCGCTGCTGCTCGGCGTCGTGCCGACACCTGCGGGCGCCGCGGTGTCGGCCCGCGACGGCGTCACCGGCATCATGATCTCGGCGTCGCACAACCGCTTCGCCGACAACGGCCTGAAGGTCTTCGCGCCCGGCGGCCGCAAGCTCTCGGACGACGAGCAGGCCGCCGTCGAAGCAGCCATCGCCGAGCTCCTCGCACCCGGACCGCACCCCGGCCCGACCGGCGGGGACGTCGGCGGCGTCGTGACGGACCCGACCGCCGTCGAGCACTACGTCGCCTCGGTCCTCGCGGCGCTCGAGGGCCGTCGCCTCGACGGACTGCGCCTGGTGGTCGACTGCGCGCACGGTTCGAACTCGGTGCTCGGCCCCCGCGTCCTGCGCGACGCCGGAGCCGAGGTCGTCTTGATCGGCGCGGAACCGGACGGTCGCAACATCAACGAGGAACGCGGCTCGACGTCGACGGCCGCGCTGCGCGCCGCCGTCATCGAGCACGGCGCGCAGGTCGGCATCGCGTTCGACGGCGACGCCGACCGCCTGGTCGCGGTCGACGAGCTCGGGGCCGAGGTCGACGGGGACCACATCATCGCCCTGTGCGCGGTCGACCTGGCTGCCCGCGGTGAGCTGGCCGACGACGCCGTGGTGGTGACGGTCATGTCCAACCTCGGCTTCCTGCGGGCCATGGAGCGCGCCGGGATCCGCGTCGTGCAGACGGCGGTGGGGGATCGCTACGTGCTCGAGGCGCTCAACGAGGGCGGGCTCTCGCTCGGCGGCGAGCAGTCGGGCCACATCATCTTCACCCGACACGCCACCACCGGCGACGGCCTGCTGGCCGCCGTGGTCCTGTGCGACCTGCTGCGCCGGTCCGGACGCCCGCTTTCCGAGCTGGCCGCGCAGGCGATGCAGCGACTGCCGCAGGTCCTGGTGAACGTGCGCGTCACGACGCCCGTGCCCGACGTGGCGCAGCGGCTCGCCGGCGCGATCGACGCCGCCTCGGCTCGGCTCGGCGACGACGGCCGCGTGCTGCTGCGCCCCTCGGGCACCGAACCCCTGGTGCGCGTCATGGTCGAGGCGTCCGACGAGGACGTCGCCGCCGAGGTCGCTGAGCAGCTGGCCGAGGCCGTCCGCCGGCTGGCCTGAGGCTGTGGTCCGCCGGTCCCAGGGGTGCCGCCCGGTTCCGGAGCACGGGGCGCCCTGCCGGTCCACACCCCCTCGTGAGTAGCATCTCCGGATGGCCTGGCCCCGGTGCGACCCGGTGGCGCACGGTCGGGCGGACTCGTCGAAGGGATGACATCACATGTGCGGCATCATCGCGGTGGTCCGACGCCGGACGGATCGTGAACCCGGTTCGACCGGCCCACTGGTCGACACGCTCTCCCAGGTCCTCGCCGCACTCGAGGAGCGGGGTGCCGAGCTCGAGGTGACCCTGGTGGCCGCGGCCGAGCGGCTCGAGGCCGTCGACGCCGACCTGCGCGGCGTCGCCGGGGTCCGCAGCCTGCTGAACGATGCCGACGGCGCCGCCGCGATCGAGCGGCAGGTGGGTGCGCTCTCCGAGGTGACCGCCGCGATCGAGGCCGAGCTGGACACCTCGGGCGTCGACGTCGCCGCCGGCTCCGCGGGTGAGCTCGAGCGCACCAACGCGGCGCTCATCCGCTGCAAGGACGCGATCTGGGCCATCGGACGCGACCGCCTGCGGGCGGCACGAGAGGTCCGGGCGCTCGCCCAGTCCGAGCCGACCCCGATGGGCACCGCCGTGCTCTTCAGCGTGCACCAGGCGCTCTCGGCGCTCGACCGGCTCGAGGTGCGCGGTCGCGACTCGGCCGGCCTCGAGGTGCAGCTGATCGGGCACGGCATCGACCCGGCGGACCCGGCGGTGAAGCGCCTGCTCGAGCAGCGGGACCGCCGCGGCTTCACCTCGGGCGCGGCCCGCCTCGACGACGGCGCCCTCGTGCTCGTCTACAAGGCGGCGGCAGAGATCGGCGAGCTGGGTGACAACACCGCCGCCCTCCGCGCCGCGATCCGCGACGACGAGCTGCTCCGCCTGGCGCTGTCGTCGAGCGAGGTCGAGGCGGTGGTGCTCGGCCACACCCGCTGGGCCTCGATCGGCATCATCTCGGAGCCGAACGCGCACCCGCAGTGCTCGGACGAGATCGACGGCGTGGTGCGCCCCTTCGTCACCGGCGTGCTGAACGGCGACGTCGACAACTACGCGGACCTGACCGTCGCGGACGACCTGCACGTCGCGCCCGAGATCTCGACCGACGCCAAGGTCATCCCCACGCTCATGTCGCGGCGCCTGGCGGACGGCCTGGTCGCGGACGAGGCCTTCCGCGAGACGGTCGTGCGGCTCGAGGGGTCGGTGGCCATCGCCGCGACCGCGGCGTCGGACCCGCGACGCCTGCACCTGGCGTCGCGCGGCAGCGGCCAAGCGCTCTACGTCGGCCTGGCCGAGGACGCGTACATCGTCGCCTCGGAGCCGTACGGCGTCGTCGAGGAGACGGCGACCTACCTGCGCCTGGACGGCGAGACGCCAGCGGATCCGGACAACCCGACCGGGAGCCGGGGTCAGATCGTCGAGCTGTCCGCCGACCTGGCGGGCACGGTCGGGGGCATCCGGCGCCGCTCCTACGACGGCATGGAGCTGCCGGTGCGCGACGAGGACCTGCAGACGGCGCAGGTCACGACCCGCGACATCGACCGTGGCGACTTCCCGCACTTCCTGCTGAAGGAGATCACGGCGTCGCCGAACTCCTTCCGCACGACGCTGCGCGGCAAGCTCGTCGAGGAGTCCGGCGCCTTCCGCGTCGTCCTCGGTCCCGACACCCTGCCCGAGGTCGTGCGCGAGGGCCTGCGAGCGGGCCGCATCGACCGCGTCCAGGTGATCGGCCAGGGGACCGCGGCGATCGCGGGGCACAGCCTGGCGCACGCGCTCGGCGAGCTGCTGGCCGACTCGGACGTGCGCGTCGAGGCCGTGCTGGCCACCGAGCTGTCCGGCTTCGAGCTGCGTGGCGACATGTCCGACACGCTCGTGGTCGCGATCAGCCAGTCCGGGACCACCACCGACACCAACCGCACGGTCGACCTGGTGCGCGGCCGCGGGGCGCAGGTCATCGCCATCGTGAACCGGCGCGGCAGCGACCTGACCGACAAGGCCGACGGCGTGCTCTACACCTCGGACGGCCGCGACGTGGAGATGAGCGTCGCGTCGACCAAGGCGTTCTACTCCCAGGTCGCCGCCGGGCTGCTGCTCGCGCAGGCCGTCGCGGACGAGGTCCCCGGCGGACGTCGTGCGAGCGACCCGGCCCAGCAGGAGCTGCTGGCCGCGCTGCGCGACCTGCCCGCCCGCATGGAGGAGGCGCTCGGCGTGCGCGAGGCCGCGGCCGAGGCGGCCCGGGCGTTCGGGCCGAGCCGCCGCTACTGGGCGATCGTCGGCAACGGCGTGAACCAGATCGCCGCCAGGGAGATCCGGGTCAAGCTGTCGGAGCTCTGCTACAAGTCGATCGCCTGCGACGGCACCGAGGACAAGAAGCACATCGACCTCTCCTCGGAGCCGCTCATCCTGGTCTGCGCAGCCGGCCTCGTCGGGTCGACCGCCGACGACGTCGCGAAGGAGGTGGCGATCTTCCGGGCCCACAAGGCCGCGCCGATCGTCATCGCGTCCGAGGGCGACCGCTCGTTCTCGTCCGCCCTGGCCGTGCTGACGGTGCCGTCGACCCACCCACGCCTGGCGTTCGTGCTCTCGACCATGGCGGGGCACCTCTTCGGCTACGAGGCCGCCCTGGCGATCGACGCGCAGGCACGACCCCTGCGAGAGGCCCGCGCCGCGATCGACGCCGCCGCCGCCCGCATCGGCGGTGACCTGCACGGGGCCCACGTCGACGGCGAGGACCTGCTGCGCGAGCTGCGCCCCGACCTGGCGTCGCGCTCCGCGACCTACCTGGACGGCCTGCGCGCCGGCTCCTACAACGGCCACCTCGAGGCGAACACGGCGGTGCGCCTGGCCGGCCAGTTCCGCTACGCCCTCGGCATCAGCCCGCTCGACGCCTACCAGCTCGAGTTCGGCAAGGTCGGCAGCCCGGGCGTCGTGCTCGAGGACCTGAGCGCCGGGCTGTCCGCGGCCATCGAGGAGCTCACCCGTCCGGTCGATGCCATCAAGCACCAGGCCAAGACCGTCACCGTGGGCATCAGCCGCAGCGACGAGTCGCTGCTGCAGGTCCCGCTCGTGCTGGCGGCGCTCGAGGCCGGCACGCCCCGCGACCGCGTGACCTACTCGACCCTTCGCTCGCTGGGCGAGCTCGACCCGGCGGTGCTCGAGGTCGTGGGCCACACGCGCTACCGCGTCGAGCACGGCGACGACCTGGAGCGGGCCAGCCTGGTCGTCGTGGACCGCGGCGGTGTGAGCGTCGGCCTGCCGTCCCGCGTGGACCGCGACCCCCGCCTGCGCGGCACCAAGGCGCTCGTCGCGCGCGAGCAGGAGCTCATGGTCGCCGCCGGTCGCAGCGACGGTCGCCTCGTCGTGATCCTCCCCGAGTCCAAGGACGGCGTGACCACCGGCCTGCAGCTGCTGCACCTGCGCCTGGCCGACCACCTGCCGGCCTCGACCGCCCGCGCCGTGCTCCAGGGCTACCGCCGCCGCTACCAGGCCCTGCGCGACGCGGTGACCGAGACCGAAGAGGTCTTCCGCGACGACCTGCTGGCCGAGCAGACCGTCGCCGACCTGCTCACCGTCCCGACCCTGGACCTGGCGGACCGCTGGCGGTCCTGAACGTGGCGCCTGCGGACGGCGCGGCGGACGGCGGCGGCCGGGTCGTCGGCGTCGGCACCGACCTCGTCGACGTCGACCG
>JAFAFZ010000158.1 GCA_023423215.1 Actinomycetes bacterium | reverse complement strand
CCCCGTCGCGTGCCGCCCGGACGAGCTCGCCGTCCGGACGCTCGCCGGGACGGACCGGCGGCGGAGGAGGTGCGCTCACCCGCCCGAGGCCGTGCCGGCGACGGGCGCGCCGTCGATGGTGACCTCGGCCAGCTCGACGCGGTGGCGTCCGCCGTCGACCCGGTCGCCCAGGTCGGTGATCCACACGAGCACCAGGGAACCGGTGCGGGCCGCCTCGTCGACGTCGCCCAGGTCGACCTCGACCGGGCCGCGCACGTCCTCGACGGTGGCGACGGGCTCGAGGTCCTTCACCTCGATCGCCGAGAGGTCGGTGCCGGACACGACGAACACCTGCGCGCTCCAGCCGTTGGTCGAGCCCTGCAGCGAGAGCCGGTCCACGACCGCCGGCTCCGCGAGCACCAGGCCCAGCCCCACGCCCTTCTTCGCGCCCGAGAAGCCCGGCGGGTCGTAGCTCTCGGTGCGCCACGCGGTCGACGGGTCGCCGTCGATCGCACGGCCCTTGAGGTCGTCGTTCTCGCCGGGCTCGCCCTAGCCCTGCGGGTCGTACGGCACGGCGTCCGCGATCGTGACGCCGACCACCGGCGCGACCGTCGACGTCGTCGTCGTGTCCGACGGGCCGCCATCGTCGAGCGTGGTCTCGCGCACCAGGAGCCCGGCGACGGTGACGGCCGTCGCGACGAGCAGGATGAACAGCGCCGGGAACAGCCACCCGCGCTGGGACCGTGCGAACGAGGGCTCGTCGTCGTACGGCTCGACGTCGACCTCGGCCAGCACGACCGGCGGCGGCACCGGCGGCCGCACGCCCGTGTCCATGAGCGCGGCACGTAGGTCCGCGGCCGAGTCGAAGCGGTCGTCCGGCTCACGCTGCAGCGTGCGCAGCACCGCCTCGGCGACGCGGGGCGGGACGTCGGCCCGCAGGCGCCGGGGGTCGACCGGATCGGCGTGCAGCCGGGCGAGCGCGACCGCCGCGCCGGTCTCTCCCTGGAACGGGACCCGGCCGGTCAGGCACTCGTAGAGCACGATGCCGAGCGAGTACAGGTCGGCGCGGCCGTCGACGGGGTTGCCGAGCAGCTGCTCGGGCGCCAGGTAGGTCGCGGTGCCGACGAGCGACCCCTCCTGGGTGAGCTCGGTCTGGTCGTCGGCCTTCGCGATGCCGAAGTCGGCGATCTTCACGCGACCGTCCGCGCACAGCAGGATGTTCGACGGCTTCACGTCGCGGTGCACCAGCCCGGCGCGGTGGGCGGCCTCGAGCGCGTCCAGCAGGCGCAGGCCGATGCGGACCGTCGTGTCGGCGTCGACCGTGTGCTGCTCGTCCAGGTAGCGACGCAGGGTCGACGCGTCGAGCAGCTCCATGACGATGGCCTCGTGCACGCCGTCCGAGCAGGTGTCGTACACGCCGACGATGTTGGGGTGGCTGAGGCGGGCCGCGGCGACCGCCTCGGCCCGGAAGCGGGCCACGAACGCCTGGTCCCCGGCCAGGTGCGGGTGCAGCACCTTGACCGCGACCCGACGTCCGAGCACCAGGTCGGTGGCCTCCCACACCTGCGCCATGCCGCCGGCGCCGATCAGGCGCTCCAGGTGGTAGCGGCCGCACAAGGTCAGGTCCGCGAGACCCTGCACCTGCGCGACCTCGACCCGTGTCACGTCGGCCGGGTTCGGCGTCGATCGAGCGTCAGCCACCTTCGGTCACGCTATCGGTGGTGGCCGGAGCGGTCGCGGAGTCGGTGACTGCATCGTCCGCGCCCGTCGACGGGGTCGGCTCCGGCTCGGTCCGCTCTGTCGCGGTGGTCGCGGCGGCACCCGCGGGGTGCGTGCCGTTGGCCCGCGCCTCCTCCCGACGCTTGCGTCGGTGGGTGTGCACCCACCACGCGACCAGGAACAGCACCGAGATCACCGACAGCGCCGCACCCACCCCCGAGATGGCGGTCGAGCGCACGGGCAGGTCGAGGCTCGCGAGCTGGATGCCGTCGTCGGGCGTCGACAGCTCGATGCGCAGCAGCGACTCGCCGGGGGCCTGCACCGAGACGGGCAGGTCGAAGCGGTTCTCACCCGGCTGCAGGGTGATGATGCGGGACTCGCCGCCCTCGACCTCGAGCCGGGGCGAGCTGGCGCGCAGGCGCAGCTGGACCGCGAAGGGCAGGTCGTTGCGCATCCGCAGCGGGATCGTCGTGTCCCGGCCCGTCAGGAGCACCTGCCGCTCCGGAGGCGGCTCGATCTTCGCGAGCTCGCCGGCGATCTGTCCCCGGATGGTGTCGCGCAGGGCGGCGCGACCCGCCCCGTCCAGCCCGGTGGCGAGCGTCTCGGCGTTGAGCCGCTCCCAGAGCGACGCCGTCGGGTTCATGGAGCCCACCATCGACTGGTAGGCGGCGATCTGCCGCCGGGTCTCGTCGCTGTCGGCGACCGCGCCGCGTTCGTTCGGGACCGGTCGCGCGAGCAGCTCGACGCGCGGCTCGTCGCCCGCGGCCTCGGGCAGGATCGGTGCCGAGGTGTCGGCCAGCAGCGGTCCGCTGCCGTCCAGGCTGGCCGCCAGCGAGTTCACGACGGTCGCATCGATCGTCGGCGGGACCACGATCACCGCGGCGGTCGGCCGGGCGTCGCGCTGCGCCCCGAACCAGCTCGCCATCAGCAGCGACACGACGGCGTGCGACCGCACGCCCGGCTCGATCGAGGTGTCGGCGAGCCGCTGCGAGAGGAGTCCGTCGTACGCGATCGCGCGCACGCCGTCGCCCCCGTCCAGCGCGAGCGGTCCGGTGACGGCACGCTCCTCGCTCACGTCGCCGCCGAGCTCGAGCATCGAGGTCGGCACCACGACGCCCTCGACGTCGAGCGACGCCAGCAGCGGCAGCGACTCGGGCGTCAGCGAATCGTCCATGACCCAGGAGTCGCCGTCGCCGCGCGCCCCGACCACCTCGGAGGTGACCTGCTGCCCGAGCGCACGCTGGCGCTCGACGTCGTCGTCCGCGTCGGCTGCGACGAGGCCGCCCGTGTCGACGTGCACGTAGGGCAGGCCGACGAGTCGTGAGGAGCCGCCGTCACCCGAGGAGCCCGTCGCGTCGACCGCGGCGCGCAGCGCGCCGATCAGCCGGTCGGACCAGCGCTCGGCGGTGCGGGCCAGCCCGTCGAGCGTGTTCGGGCGCACGGCGATGGACAGCGGTGCGTCGGGCGTCGACCCGAGCAACGAGGCCGCGGCGTCCAGGGTGGTGCGCTGCGCCAGGTCGAAGCTGGGTGTGCCCGTGGGGTCCAACGTCGGTGGCGTCTCGATGGGCACCAGCAGCGTCACCGCGACCGGTGGTGGCGTGGCCGGCCGCTGGCGTGGCGAGGTCGTCGTGGTCGTGGTGGACCCGGTCGTCGACGCGGGGTCCTCGGCGCCGGCCGCGCCGACCGGCAGGCGGTTCAGGAACACGACCTGTCGCCACAGCTCGCCGGTCGGGTCCGTGAGCACGAGCTCGACCGGGTGGATGCCCGGGTTGGGGAGCAGGGCGCGCGCGGCGTCGCCGCTCTGGGCGCGCACGGGGATCGTCAGGGCGCTGCCGGCCGCGGGGTCGCCGTACTCGGCCAGGGGCCGGGTGATCTGCCGCTGCAGGATGCGGCCCGGGGGCGCGCCGGCGAGGACCGCTTCGACCTGGGAGCGCAGCGAGGCGTTGGGCGTCGGGGTCAGCGCCTGGTGGATCGTGTAGGTGAGCTCGGCGCCGGCGGGGACCTGCGTGGTCGGCGCGAAGCGGACCTGGAACTCGCCGTCCGGCGCGACCCACGGGGTGACCGAGGTGATGTCGAGCACCCCGGTGTTGCGGTCCTGCGCGACGACCCCCGGGGTCGCGCCCGAGGGCGCCGTCGCGAGCACGGTCGAGCACAGCACGGCGCCCAGCGCCGCCAGCGACCGCGCGCCACGTGCGACCCGGGCCCGAGGGCCGGTGGCGCCACGGCTCACGGCACGCTGCGGGTCAGGACGACCAGGTCGGTCGACGTGAGCTGGAACCCCAGCTGGCGGTAGAGCGCCAGCGCCCGTTCGTTGTCGTCCTGGGTGTTGACCAGCACGCGCTGCACGTGGCGACGTCGGGCCCAGGCGAGGGCGTCGAGCACCAGCGCCGAGCCGATCCCGCGGCCGGCGTGCGCCGGGTCGGTGGCCAGCCGCTGGAGGAAGCCCTGGGTCATGGCGCGGCCGGTCACCGCGTAGCCGATCGTGGCGCCGTCGAGCTCCGCGACGCGGAACCGGGTGCGAGGCGTCGCGCCGATCGCCTCGTCCAGGCCCGCCGGGTCCAGTCGCCGGAACGGCGGGAACGCCAGGGCGTCGACGCGGAGCGCGTCGGGGCGGTCGGCACGACGGGCGCGGCGCAGGCGGACCCGTGGGTCGGGGCTGCGGTGCGGAGGGTCCAGGTCGTGCAGGTCATGGCTGAGCACCCGCAGCCGGTCGTACTCGGCGAACCCCGCGGCGAGGAACGGCCGAGCCTCTTCCGGGTGCAGCGCGGAGGTGATGATCGAGGAGTAGCCCTCGTCCCGCAGGCGTTCGAGACAGCGTTGCAGACCCGGCACGCTCGGCCTCGTCACGTCCGGGGTGAGCGTCAGGTAGGCGGTCGACGGGTCCGCGTGCCACGGACCCACACGGAAGCGCTCGTGGCCCAGGGTCAGTGTCTGCCGCGTGCTCATGCCGTCGCTCGAGGTCCTCGCACCTGGTCGTCGGCGCCGATCTCGCACGCCCGGTCCATCCGGATCGATCTCACCGATCGCCCCGGCAAGGATAGGTCACCACCCACGCCGGTACGCTGCTGTCGATGGCGGTCCTGCTGTACTCCGACGAGCGGTACCTCGACCACGACACCGGCCCCCACCACCCCGAACGTCCGGCGCGCCTCGTGGCGGCGCTGGACGGGTTGGAGCGGCACGGTCTGCTGGCCGACCTGGACCGCCGGGCGCCCCGCTCTGCCACCGACGCCGAGCTCGGCCTGGTGCACCCGGCCGGCTACATCTCGAGCATCGACCGGTACTGCGAGGCGGGCGGCGGGTCCCTCGACGCCGACACTGTGGTGTCGAGCGCGTCGGCGCAGGTGGCACGTCTGGCGACCGGCGCCGGCCTTGCTGCGATCGAGGCCCTGGACGCGAGCGACGCAACGGCCGCGTTCCTGGCCGTGCGGCCTCCCGGCCACCACGCGACGGCGACGCGCTCGATGGGCTTCTGCCTGTTCAACACCGTCGCGGTGACCGCGGCGGCGCTGGCCGCGCGGGGCGAGCGCGTGCTGGTCGTGGACTACGACGCGCACCACGGCAACGGGACCCAGGACATCTTCTACGACCGCGACGACGTGGCCTACGTGTCGTGGCACCAGCACCCGATGTACCCGGGCACCGGTCGCGCCGAGCAGCTCGGGGACGGCCCCGGGCGCGGCTGGACGATGAACCTGCCGATGCCGCCCTTCTCGACCGGGGACCACTACCGCCGCTCCGTCGAGGAGCTGGTCGCGCCGCTGGCCGAGGCGCACGGCACGACGTGGGTGCTGATCTCGGCCGGGTTCGACGCGCACCGCGACGACCCGCTCACCGACCTCGGGCTGACCTCCGGGGACTTCGCGGACCTGACGGCGGACCTGCTCTCGCTGGTCGAACCGGGTCGCCGCATCGTGCTGCTCGAGGGCGGCTACGACCTGGCGGCGGTGGCCGAGTCGACCGCCGCGACGGTCGCGGCGATGTTCGGCACCACCCTGCACCCGGAGTCGCCGAGCGGTGGCGGGCCCGGTGCGGACACCGTCGACGTGGCCGCTCGGCTGCAGGCGGCGGTCGAGCGTTCGGCGGGCTGACCACCGTCCACTGACGGGCCAACCGCTTCGTGGGGCGCCGGGGCGCGCCGGTAGCCTCGCGGTGTGATCCCCGCCCGCGCCGCCGCGCTCCTCGACCTCGTCGCCCCGCTCGCGCGCCGCTTCGACGGGTCGGGCCACCGCCTGTACCTGGTGGGTGGCGTGGTGCGGGACCTGGTGGTCGACCGCACCGACGTCGAGCGCAACGACCTCGACCTGACGACCGACGCGACGCCCGATCAGGTCAAGGCGCTCGTCCGCCCGGTCGCCTCGGCGCTGTGGACCCAGGGCGAGCGCTTCGGGACCATCGGCTGCACGATCGACGACGAGACCTACGAGATCACCACGCACCGGGCCGAGGCGTACTCGCCCGACAGCCGCAAGCCCGAGGTCGTCTTCAGCACCGACATCGAGGCCGACCTGTCCCGCCGAGACTTCACCGTCAACGCGATGGCGCTCGAGGTCACCGGTGACGAGCCCACCCTGATCGACCCCTTCGGCGGGCTGGCCGACCTGATGGACGGGGTGCTGCGCACGCCGCTGTCGCCCGAGGAGTCCTTCGGCGACGACCCGCTGCGCATGCTGCGCGCCGCACGCTTCATGGCGACCTTCTCGCTGCGGCCGGTGCCGGAGCTGCGCGCCGCGGTGAAGGAGATGGCGCCGCGCCTCGAGATCGTCTCGGCCGAGCGGATCCGCGACGAGCTCTGCAAGCTGGTCGTCGTTCCGGACCCGTCCGAGGGCCTGTACTTCCTGAACGACAGCGGGCTCGCCGAGCACTTCCTGCCCGAGCTGCCCGCGATGCGCCTCGAGCAGGACCCGATCCACCGCCACAAGGACGTGCTGTCGCACACCATCGCGGTGGTCGCGAAGGCACCGCCGCAGCTGCTGGTGCGACTGGCCGCGCTGTTCCACGACGTCGCCAAGCCGAAGACGCGCTCCATCGGCCCGAACGGCGTGTCGTTCCACCACCACGAGGTCGTCGGGGCACGCATGACCCGCGACCGCATGCGGGCGCTGAAGTTCAGCAACGAGATGGTCCAGGACGTGTCGCAGCTGGTGTACCTGCACCTGCGGTTCCACACCTACGAGATGGGCTGGTCCGATTCGGCGGTGCGCCGCTTCGTGCGCGACGCCGGCCCGCTGCTGGGCGAGCTGATCGCGCTCACCCGTTCGGACTGCACCACGCGCAACAAGCGCAAGGCCGAGGCGCTCGACCGTCGCATCGACGACCTCGAGGCCCGCATCGCCACGCTCGCCGAACGGGAGGAGTTGGATGCGATCCGGCCCGACCTGGACGGTCGCGAGGTCATGGAGCACCTCGGTGTGCCGGCGGGACCGATCGTCGGCCAGGCGCTGTCGCACCTGCTCGAGCTGCGCCTCGACCGCGGTCCGCTCGCACGCGACGACGCGTTCGCCGAGCTCGACCGCTGGTACGCCCAGCGCTCCGACGCGACCGGCGCCACCTCCGACGAGGACGCCGCGTCGGGGTGAGCCCGCGGCTCGCTAGGTTGAGCGACGCCGCGCGACGTGTGGCGCGAGGGAACGGACAGGAGCAGGAATGGCTGGAATCGTGGTCGGTGTCGATGGCTCGGAGCACTCGGTCGAGGCGCTGCGCTGGGCGGCCGAGGAGGCCAAGCTGCGCGGCTCGGTCCTGCACGTCGCCGCGTCCTTCTCGGCGGGCATCCTGAGCACCGGCTACGAGGTCGCCTCGCCCGACCCGGCGGACCTGTCCGCCGCGTCGAACACGATGCTCGGTGCGGCGATCGACACCGTGCGCGAGACCGGCGCGCTCGAGGGCGTCGAGGTCGTCACCGAGGTGCTCGAGGGCCATGCCGGCGAGCAGCTGATCCGACTGTCCGCGGACGCCGAGCTGCTCGTCGTCGGCTCACGTGGCCACGGCGGCTTCGTCGGGCTGCTGATGGGCTCGGTCACGACCTACGCCGTGAACCACGCGCTCTGCCCCGTCGTCGTCGTGCGCAACCAGGTCGCCGACTGATCCGCACCGGCTGACCGGTCCCACCGACCGGGCTGGTCACACGGATCGAGCGGGTGGCCCGTCGCTCAGGTGCCTTCCTTGCGCGCCCGGAGCACGACGGTGCTGGGCACCCACTCGGTCAGCCCCGACCAGTGCACGCTGCGGCGGCCCTCGACCGGGGGCGGCTCGACGAGCGAGTCGATGCGGAAGTTCGAGCGGATCAGGTGCGTGAACACGTCCGAGATCTGGTGGACGTGGGTCACGCCCTCGTCGCCGCCGGCACGCCAGGTCACGGCCTGGTCGCTCCAGGCGTCGCGCGTCAGGTAGGGCGTCGACTGCTCGTCCGCGTCGAGCTCGAGCATCATCGAGAACGGGTGCGGCAGCGACAGAACGAGCGCCGCGTCGGGTCGCATGATGCGGTGCAGCTGGCGGAAGACGCGGCCCAGGTCCTGGACGCCGGCCAGCGAGTACACGGCGAGGACCAGCTCGATGCTGTCGGCCCGCAGGAACGCCAGGTCGGCCAGGTCGCTGTGGTGGAACTCGACCTTGACCTCGGCCAGGTCCGCGGCGGCGCGGGCCTGGGTGAGCCGGG
>JAFAFZ010000056.1 GCA_023423215.1 Actinomycetes bacterium | reverse complement strand
GTGTTCGGCGACCTGGTCGGCGGCTGGCTGCTGGCACGGCGCGCCGTGACCCGCACCGGCGATCAGGCGGCGGATGCGCTCGACGTCGCCGTGTTCTACGCGAGCGAGCGGGTCGTCACCGTCGCGGGCCGTCTGCGCACCGTGCGCGCCGGCGCGGACCGCCTCTTCGTCTGACCCAACGACCTCGTAGCGAGAGCGGTCGTGCATGCCCTGGCATGTGCAACCGCACCGGGTTCAGGAACGGCGTCGCACCGGCGTTGGCAGGGGTGGCGATCAGCTCAGGTGAAGTCGCCGGCGGTGACGCGGATCTTGCGCAGCAGCGTGAAGAGCTGCGCCTGCTCGTCCGCGTCCAGGCCCAGGTCCGAGAACACCTGCTCGTTCAGCAGTCGCGTCGCACGTCGCGCCAGGCGCCGACCCTCGGGCGTCAGGGTCGCCAGCGTCGTCCGGCCGTCCTCGGGGTGGGGCACCCGCGTCACCATGCCGTCGGACTCGAGGCGGTTCACGGCGTTGGTCACGCTGGCGGGGTGCACCTGGAGGCGCGCACCGATCTTGCCGAGCGGCAGCGCGCCGCGGCGTGAGAAGTCGAGCAGGACCATGAGCTCGTAGCGGGCGAAGGTGAGCTCGAGGGGACGCAGCACGCGGTCGATCCGGGCGAGCAGGATCTGGTCGGCCCGCACGATCGACGTCACGACGGCCATGCCGTCCGCGGCCTGCTCCCATCCGTGCTCGTTCCACTGCCGTCGCGCCTCCTCGATGGGATCGAACGACATCGACTTCCGCTCCACCATGGCGGGGCAGCCTACCGAGTGGGGTGCGGCGGGCCGTGCGTGCTCACCCGTGCCGGACGGGTGGTGTGCTAGCCCGGAGCGATGGACGAGGCGACCGGCACGGGGACGGACGACGGCGCGGCGGTGCTGCGGGTCGAGCGGCGCGACGCCGTGGTGGTGCTGACGCTGTCGCGGCCGGAGGTCCGCAACGCGCTCTCCGGTCGGCTGCTCGCCGCGCTGGTCGCGGCGCTCGGCGACGCGGAGCGCGACGACTCGGTCCACGCCATCGTCCTGACCGGCGACGACCCTGCCTTCTGCGCGGGGCTCGACCTGGTCGACCTGGCCTCGGGCCGTCTGGGCGAGGCGTTCACGCCGGATCGCGACCAGCCGCCGTGGCGCCGGACGCCGCTGTCGACGGTGGACGGCCGACCCCGGCGCACGCCGCTGATCGGGGCGGTCAACGGCGCAGCGGTCACCGGAGGGCTCGAGCTGGCGCTCGGCTGCGACCTGCTCGTCGCCTCCGAGCGCGCCCGGTTCGCCGACACCCACGCCCGCGTCGGCATCCTGCCGGGCTGGGGCCTCACGGTGTTGCTGCCCCAGGCGGTCGGCGTGCGCCGGGCGCGGGAGATGAGCGCGACTGGCAACTACGTCGACGCCGACACGGCGCTGAGGTGGGGCCTGGTGAACCACGTCGTGCCGCACGAGCAGCTGCTGGACGCCGCGGTCGCGCTGGCGGGTGACATCGCCTCGAACGACGCCGGAGCGGTGCAGGCGATGTTCGACGTCTACGAGGACGGCACCCGCAGCGACGGGGAGCACGCGTGGCAGCGAGAGGACGAGGCGTCGCGGGCCTGGTTCCGCGCCGGTGGGGGCGACCCCGACGAGGTGGAACGGCGGCGTCGCGACGTGGTCGATCGGGGTCGCTCCCAGGCCGGCTGAGGAGGCCGTCCGGCCGGCCCCGACGGTCGTTTGACGGCAGAACACCCAGGTCCGATACTGGTCGGAGACCGAATATGTTGACGTCCAACTATCCTGGGTTCGACCAGCCGGGACGTCGACCGAACGAACGGCTGCGAGACCGGGGGATTCGATGACCGCAGAGGACCTCTACCGCCCGGTTCACCCGGTGCGCTTCGTCACCGCCGCGAGCCTGTTCGACGGCCACGACGCATCGATCAACATCATGCGCCGCATCCTGCAGTCGCAGGGCGCCGAGGTGATCCACCTGGGCCACAACCGCTCGGTCGACGAGGTCGTGCGCGCGGCGGTGGCCGAGGACGTCCAGGGCATCGCCCTCAGCTCGTACCAGGGCGGCCACGTCGAGTACTTCAAGTACCTCATCGACCGCCTGGCCGACGAGGGCGCGTCGCACGTGCGCGTCTACGGCGGCGGTGGCGGCGTCATCGTCCCCGAGGAGATCCGCGAGCTGCACGACTACGGCGTCGCCCGCATCTTCTCTCCGGAGGACGGCCAGCGCCTCGGCCTGGCCGGGATGATCAACTCGATGATCCGCGAGTGCGACGCGGACCTGGCCGCCCGTCCGGTCGGACTGGACCAGGTGCTCGGCGGCTCGGTGCCGGCGCTCGCCCGGCTGATCACCTGCCTCGAGGAGGACGCCGTCGACGCCGGCGTGCGCGACGAGCTCGCGTCGATCGCGGCGGGCCGCACCGCCCCGGTGCTGGGCATCACCGGCACCGGCGGTTCGGGCAAGTCCTCGCTCACCGACGAGCTGATCCGTCGCTTCCGACTGGACCAGGACGACAAGGTGCGGATCGCGGTCATCGCGATCGACCCCACCCGCCGTCGCGGCGGTGGTGCCCTGCTGGGCGACCGCATCCGCATGAACTCGATCGACTCGTCGCAGATCTACTTCCGTTCGCTGGCGACCCGCTCGACCGACAGCGAGGTGCCCGCGGCGCTCACGTCGATCATCCAGGCCGCCAAGGCCTGGGGTGCCGAGCTGGTCATCGTCGAGACGCCCGGCATCGGCCAGGGCGACGCCGCGATCGTCCCGTTCGCGGACGTCTCGCTCTACGTCATGACCCCCGAGTTCGGCGCCTCGTCCCAGCTCGAGAAGATCGACATGCTCGACTTCGCCGACGCGGTGGCGATCAACAAGTTCGAGCGGCGCGGCGCCGAGGACGCCCGCCGGGACGTGGCCCGCCAGCTGGTCCGCAACCGCGAGGCCTTCGACCAGAGCCCCGACGACATGCCCGTCTTCGGCACCGTGGCCTCGCGCTTCAACGACGACGGCGTGACCGCGCTCTACCAGCACCTGCGCGGCGAGCTCGCGGGACGCGGCCTCGCCGTGGGCGACGGCTCGCTGACGCCGGTCACCACCACGACCTCGACCGGCCTCAGCGAGATCGTGCCCGCCGCCCGGAGCCGGTACCTATCCGAGATCTCCGAGGCGGTGCGTTCGTACCACGCCGACACCGCGGCGCAGTCCGTCGTGGCCCGTCAGCTCCAGCAGCTGCGCTCCAGCGCCGAGCTGCTCGAGGCGCGGGCGCTGGGCGCCGAGGACCTGCGCACCGTGGCGGACGAGGTGGCGGACGACCTGCTCCCGGTGAACCGGAAGCTGCTCGAGGCCTGGCCCGCTCGCGTCGAGGAGCTGACCGGCCCCGACCGTCCGGTGCGCGAATCGCTGTCGGGCACGCTGGTGCCGAAGCTGTCGCTCCCGAAGTTCGTCGACCACGGCGAGCAGCTGCGCTGGCTGCGCTCCGAGAACCTGCCGGGCCACTTCCCCTACACCGCCGGCGTGTTCCCGCTGAAGCGCGAGGGCGAGGACCCGGCGCGCATGTTCGCCGGCGAGGGCGGACCCGCCCGCACCAACCGTCGCTTCCACCTGCTGGCCGAGGGCCAGCCGGCCAACCGCCTGTCGACGGCGTTCGACTCGGTGACGCTCTACGGCTTCGACCCGGCGGAGCGCCCCGACATCTACGGCAAGGTCGGCAACTCCGGCGTGTCGATCGCGACGCTCGACGACATGGAGGTCCTGTACTCGGGCTTCGACCTGTGCGATCCGTCGACCTCGGTGTCCATGACGATCAACGGTCCCGCGCCGAGCATCCTGGCGATGTTCCTGAACACAGCGATCGACCAGCGCCTGGACCGGTTCCGCTCCGAGGAGGGCCGTGAGCCCACCGAGGACGAGGCAGCCGAGCTGCGCGAGTGGGTGCTGTCCAACGTGCGCGGCACGGTGCAGGCCGACATCCTCAAGGAGGACCAGGGCCAGAACACCTGCATCTTCTCGACCGAGTTCTCGCTCGGCGTCATGGCCGACATCGCCGAGTGGTTCGTCGAGCACCAGGTCCGCAGCTTCTACTCGGTGTCGATCTCCGGCTACCACATCGCCGAGGCGGGCGCGAACCCCATCAGCCAGCTCGCCTTCACGCTGGCGAACGGCTTCACCTACGTCGAGTCGTACCTGGCGCGTGGCCTCTCGGTCGACGACTTCGCGCCGAACCTCAGCTTCTTCTTCTCGAACGGCATGGACCCCGAGTACACGGTGCTCGGGCGCGTCGCCCGGCGCATCTGGTCCGTCGCCATGCGCGACCGCTACGGCGCGAACGACCGGTCCCAGAAGCTGAAGTACCACGTGCAGACCTCGGGCCGGAGCCTGCACGCGCAGGAGATGGCGTTCAACGACATCCGCACGACGCTCCAGGCGCTCTGCGCGATCTACGACAACGCCAACAGCCTGCACACCAACGCCTACGACGAGGCGGTCACGACGCCGACGGCCGAGTCCGTGCGCCGGGCGCTCGCCATCCAGCTCATCATCAACCGCGAGTGGGGCCTGGCGATGAACGAGAACCCGCTACAGGGCTCGTTCATCGTCGAGGAGCTCACCGACCTGGTCGAAGAGGCCGTGCTGGCCGAGCTGGATCGCATCAACAGCCGCGGCGGCGTGCTGGGCGCGATGGAGACCGGCTACCAGCGAGGCCGCATCCAGGACGAGTCGATGCTGTACGAGCACCGCAAGCACGACGGCTCGCTGCCGCTGATCGGTGTGAACACCTTCGTGAACCCCGACGGCGAGGCCGAGGAGCACGTCGTCGAGCTCGCCCGCTCGAGCGACGAGGAGA
The DNA here is from genome assembly GCA_023423215.1 of Actinomycetes bacterium. Classification (GTDB taxonomy): domain Bacteria; phylum Actinomycetota; class Acidimicrobiia; order Acidimicrobiales; family Microtrichaceae; genus JAFAFZ01. The sequence continues at coordinate 4,491 of JAFAFZ010000056.1, read as the reverse complement.
AGCGCGACCAGATCGCCCGCCTGGCCGACTTCCACGCCCGCCACGCCGACGAGGCGCCCGCGGCGCTCGACCGGCTGCGTTCGGCCGCGCTGCGCGGCGACAACCTCTTCGACGTGCTCATGGACACGGTGCGGCACTGCTCGCTCGGCCAGATCACCGACGCCCTCTTCGAGGTCGGCGGCAGCTACCGACGCAACGTCTGACGCACCCTTCTGTTCGTCACACCACCGTTTCGTTCGTCGAGGTACGCCGGATCGGCGTAGCTCGACGAACAGAAGCGGGGCGCGTCAGTCCGTCATCGGACCGAGGGCCTCGCTCTCGCCGACGTCCGGCGCGTCGTCCGCGGGTTCCACGTTCCGGTTGCCCAGCACGGCGAAGCCCGCCAGCGGGAAGACCAGCACCGAGAGCATGCCGGCGCCGACGAGCGCGGCCGCGTTCCCCGGGCGCATGCGGTGCGTCTCCAGGCCGATCTCGGTGATGACGACGAGCAGCGGCAGGGCGGTCGACTGCAGCAGCGTCATCGCCGAGCGTTCGCGGGTCGAGAGCACGCCCCGATAGACGAGCATCGCCGGCAGTCCGCGGATGACCAGCATCATCACCAGGAACAGCGGCACCTTGAGCAGCGTGGTGGTCGACTCGAGCAGCGAGTCCAGGTCGAACCCCACGCCGCTCACGATGAAGAACACCGGGATCAGGAAGCCGAAGCCGATCGCCTCGAGGCGGGGTGAGAGCGCCTCGGACTGCTCCTTCGAGAGCGCGAGCCGGGCGATCATGCCGGCGGCGAAGGCGCCGAGCAGGTTGTCCAGACCGAGCTCCGCAGCGACCAGCACCATGACGGTGACCAGCAGCAGGATGATGCGCACCGGCAGCTGCGTCGAGGTCGACAGGTGCCGCTGCATCATGTCGATCAGCGCGGGCGGCTGCTTGCGGGTCGCCAGGCTCGCCACACCCACGGCCAGGGCGGCGAAGGCGACGAGCAGCAACGACTCCTCCATCGGGCTGTCGGCGCTGAGCAGGATCGTGATCGCGACGATCGGGCCGAACTCGCCGACCGCTCCGGCGGCCGTGATGTAGCTGCCGAAGGGCGTCTCGAGCATCCCGCGGTCGCGCAGCATCGGCATGAGCGTGCCGATCGCCGTCGTCGTCAGGGCCAGGCCGATGAGCAGGCTGGACAGCACGAAGCCCTCGAGCATCAGCACGACACCGAGCCCGAGGCCCAGCGCGAGCGACACGCCCCAGCCCGCGAGGCCGCGGTTGATCGGCGAGCCCTTGAGGCGCGAGAAGTCGATCTCGTAGCCCGCCATGAAGAAGAGGATGGCGAGGCCGAGCTGGCTGAGCCCCTGGACGAACGGCACCAGCTCGACCCAGCCGAGCACCGCCGGGCCGACGAGGATGCCGAGCAGCAGCTCGAAGAGCACGCTCGGGATGCGCCAGCGGCGCAGCAGCTCCGAGAGCAGCGGAGCGATCACCGCCGCGGCGGCGATGACCACGACCGAGATGCCGGTGGTGCGATCCATCGGCTCACCCTAGGAGCGCGGAGCCCGGACGCCGGGCACTCTCGCCGACGGGGCGGGAGGTCGATCCCTATCATCGGCGCGCGACCCGGCCGGGGGGTGGGTCACGCGACGACGGGGGACAGCGATGACGACGACCGACCGACCGATCCGGGTGTTCCAGGTCGCCACGGGCAACGTGGGCAGCGAGATGGTCCGACGCATCCGCCACCAGCCGGACCTCGAGCTGGTCGGGCTGCACTGCTACTCGTCCGACAAGGTGGGGCGGGACGCGGGCGAGATCGTGGGCATCGAGCCGATCGGGGTGGTCGCGACCGGCACCCTCGAGGAGCTGCTCGCGGCGGAACCAGACGTCGTGACGTTCCACGGAGTCTTCCCGGACGTCGACCTGTACCTGCCGATCCTGGAGGCGGGGATCGACCTGGTCACCACGGCGGACTGGATCACCGGCCACCACCGCAACACCAACCACCGCCACCCGTCGGGACGCACCGAGCAGGAGCTGATCCAGGCGGCCTGCGAGCGCGGCGGCGCCACGTTCTACGGCACGGGCATGAACCCGGGGCTCGCCCAGATCCTGACGATCGCCCACTCGGCGGACGTCACCGAGATCCAGCGGGTCCTGTGCAAGGAGTCGGTCGACGTCTCGTGCCACCACTCGGTCGACACCTGGGTCGAGGTCGGCTTCGGCCGCCCCGTCGACGACCCCGAGGTGCCCGGCATGCTCGAGCAGTACACCCGGGTGTTCGAGGACGCGGTGCGGCTGATGGCGGACGCGTTCGACCTGCCGCTCGACGAGGTGCGCTTCGAGTACGAGCTCGGCGCCTGCACCAAGGACGTGGACCTCGGGTGGTACCAGCTGCCCGAGGGATCGCTCGGCGGCTGCTACCTGCGCTACGTGGGGCTGGTGGCCGGCGAGCCCCGCATCGAGATGCACCTCGAGTGGCAGATGACGCCGCACACGGCGCCCCGGTGGGACATCCAGGCCTGCTACATCACCCAGATCGACGGGGACCCGTGCATCTACTCGAAGCACCTGATCTTCCCGAAGCCGGGCACCGACTTCTCGTCGCCCGAGTCCTTCGCGCAGGTCGGCATGACCGTGACCGGCCTGCCGGCGCTCAACGCGATCCGCTCGGTCGTCGCGGCGCCGCCGGGCATCGTCACCAGCGCGGACCTGCCGCTACGGGCGTTCGCCGGTCGCTTCGCGCAGGACATCGTCGACCAGGCACACCGGTGAGCGAGGTCGCGGTCCGGGTCCCGGCCCGCGTCGATCCCCGCACCCCGTTCCCGGTGGGCTGGTTCAAGGTGTGCCGCGCGGAGGAGCTCGCGCCCGGCGAGCTGGTCGAGCGCACCTGGATGGGCGACCAGGTCGTCGTGTTCCGCTCCACCACCGGCACCGCCGGCGTGCTGGCGGCGCACTGCCCACACCTGGGCGCCAACCTGGCGAGGGGCGGCACCGTGGTCGACGACGCCGTGCGCTGCCCGTTCCACAGCCTGCGTTGGGACGCGTCGGGCCGCTGCGTCGGCTCCGAGTACCCGACCGACCCGTCCTATCCGGTGCGCATCACCGCGCACCCGACCGTCGAGCGGTTCGGGTTCGTGTTCGCCTGGCACGACCCGACGGGCGGCGCTCCCCGCTACGACGTGCCCGACCTGGACCTGGACGGCTGGACGGCGCTGACGGTCACGACCGTGCCGATCGCGGCGCACGTGGCCACCATCCACGAGAACGGCGTCGACGCCGTGCACTTCGGCGTCGTGCAAGGCTTCCCTCTCTCGGAGCCGCGCTACGAGGACCGTGGCGCGTCGTTCCACTCCGAGTTCCACTTCGCCACTCCGAACTTCCTGCGCGAGGGACCGCCCGAGATCACCACGTTCTTCGACACGGACACCCACGGGCTGGGCTACGCCCACTCGCTCAACACCGCCGAGGCGGTCGGCCTGCAGTACCGGGTGCTGCTGCTCACCACGCCCGTCACCGCGGACCGCACCGACTTCACGGTCGCGACCACGATCCGCCGGCCCGTCGAGTGCGACCGGGTCGCCGGCGTCCCGGTCGAGGAGGTGGCGGACTTCATGCACCGAGCAGCGGTCGGCGGCGTGCGCCAGGACGTCCCGATCTGGGAGGGGCTGCGCTACGTCGAGCACCCCCGCCTGGTGAAGGGCGACGGACCGATCCCACGGTTCCGGCACTGGGCGTCGCAGTTCCTTCCCGACTGAGGTCCGCGGTCGGTTCAGCCGTCGTGGTCGGGGCGTCGGCGGTGTTGCTTCGTCTCGGCCCGACGTCGCTTCGAATCCAGGCGCCGCACCTGCGACCCGCGGGTCGCACGCGTGGGCCGTCGCACCTTGGTCGGCACCAGGGCGTTGCGCAGGCGCCCGGCCAGGCGCTCGCGGGCGATCGTGCGGTTGCGCAGCTGCGACCGCTCGTCGTCGACCACGACCCGCACGTCGTCGCCGAACGCGGCGAGCAGGCGCTCACGCTGGTGCTCGCTGAGCGCCGTGGACGCCGCGATGTCGAAGCGCAGCTCGACACGGGTCTGGGAGCGGTTGGCGTGCTGCCCGCCGGGTCCGCCCGAGGTCGAGAAGCGCTCCTCGATCTCGCTGCCGGGGACGACGAGCCCCGGCCGCACGGGCAGGTCCTCGGCGGCCACCGTCAGCCGGCGTCGGGACCGAGCAGGTGCGGCGCCTGGTCGGCGACGGCCGCCAGGACCTGGCGCAGCGACGGGTTCACCATCGCCGCCTCGCCGACGACGACCGTCGGCACCGTCTCGTTGCCGCCGGCGATCGACCGCACGGTCGCCGCCGCGCGGGGGTCCTCCCAGATGTTGACCTTCGCGACCGGCAGGTCGGTCTCCTCGAGCTGGTAGAGCAGCGACGAGCAGAAGCCGCAGCCCGGCCGCCAGAACACGACGACCGCGTCGGCGCGGCCGGGTTCCGGAGCGCCGTCGGACGTGGAGGAGGGAGCGTCGTGCAC
>JAFAFZ010000629.1 GCA_023423215.1 Actinomycetes bacterium | reverse complement strand
CGCCACCCCCCCCCGGCGGCGGGGCCCGCGGGGGTGGTGTCGAGGTCGCTCGGCGAGTCGTTCGCCGGGCGGTCGGATCAGGCGGCGTAGCCCTGGTTCAGGCCGACCCCAGGAGCCATCTTCGCCGGGTTGGCGGTGGCGTCGCCGAAGCCGAGGACCAGGTGGCTGATGCCGGGGATCAGGAACAGGAAGATCTTCCAGCCCAGCTCCTTGTCGAACATCTCGGCCGTGTCGTCCGCCAGGAACCACGCGGCGACGATGTTGATGCACGGGATGAAGCACAGGATCAGCCACAGGACCGGGGAGCGAACGCCGCGAGCCTTGTAGATCATGTAGATGTTCACGAACGGCACGATGCCCATCCAGCCGGGCAGACCCAGCTTGGTGAAGACCTTCCAGTAGCCGACGAGGAACAGGACGAAGAGCGCCAGGTACAGGACGCCGAAGATCACGGCGATGCCGCCGCTCGCAGCGTCGTCGGTGGTGGTCTGAGCGATGGCACCCAAGAGGTTCAGCACGGGGGACTTCCCTTCCGATCCGTTCGGGTGACGGATCAGAGGACGAGCGTACTGAGAGCGTTGTCAGATTCCTCGCATTTCCGCACAGGAAGTGTTTGACACCTCACCCCCCGTGGCGCGATGAGGTGCTGGACGTGCCGAACGGCACGTCGCCCGCCACGCTGATGCGGTCCATCACCCGACGCTGCGGGGCGTAGTCGCTCGAGGCGTAGTGCTGCGTCGCCCGGTTGTCCCAGAACGCCACCGACCCCCGCTCCCACCGGAAGCGGCACTGGAACTCGGGGCGGGTGAACTGCCGGTAGAGCAGCGCGAGCAGGGCGTCGCTCTCCGCGGCGGACATGCCGAGGACGTGGCTCGTGAAGAACGCGTTGACGAACAGCGTGCGACGTCCGGTCTCGGGGTGGAGCCGCACCACGGGGTGCTCGACCATGGGGAACAGCGCGCTGAGGCGCTCGCGGTCCTCGGCCGGCATCGCCATGCCGAAGGTGCGGTGCCAGGTGTGCACGGCGACCAGGTCCTCGATGCGCTCCTTCAGCTCATCCGGCAGGTCGTCGTAGGCGGCGGCCGCGTCGGCCCACAGCGTGTCGCCGCCGAGGGCGGGCACCTCGACCGCACGCAGGACCGCGCCGTAGGACGGCGTGAGGGACCACGTCACGTCCGCGTGCCACTCGTTCTCGGTGCCGGCGTGCAGCGCGTCCTTCGCCAGGCGCACGACCTCGGCGTCGTCCTGGTCCTGGCCGACGTAGGAGTAGAACGGGTGCTGCTCGAGCTCTCCCCACCGGAGGGCGAAGTCGCGCTGGTGCTCGCGGGTGATGTCCTGGTCCCGGAAGAACAGCACCTTCCACTCGAGCAGCGCCTGGTGCAGCTCGGCACGCGTGGCCTCGTCGAGCGGCTGGTCCAGGTCGTAGCCTCGGACCTCGGCGCCGATGGTGGGGGAGAGCGGCGACAGCGCGAGCCGTTCGTAGGGTCGCAGCTCGAAGTCCTCGGCGACGCGCCGTGAGGCGGCGGGTCCGATGCGCAGGTGCTGGTCGACGGTGAACATGCGGTCCTCCTGGGAGCGGGTGGGTCCGGCGCGGCGGTCGGGCGGGTGTGGTGATCGGGGCGAGGCCGAGGTCAGGCCGGCGGTCGGTCGTCCAGCTGCAGTGCGGCGATCGTGGCGGCGGAGGGCGGCGCGAGCAGCAGTCCGACGCACTGGTCGACGAGGTCCTCGACCTGGATGGCGGCAGGCGGTGCCGGCGTGGCCCCGTCGTCGCGTGCCTGCTCGGCTGCGGCGAGCGACATGAACGCCAGTCCGACGGCGTGCTCGACGCGACGGACGCGCAGCGCCTCGGGCACGTGGTCGACCGACTCGATCAGCAGCTGGTGGAGCCGGCGGTACGCCTCGCCCTCGACGCTGCGTCGCACGACCTCGCTCAGGGTCGGATCCGAGGAGCACTGCATCAGGAACCGGGCCCAGTGGCTGCGGTTCGACGCGAGGACCGTGTGCTCGGCGACGGGCCGCACCAGCGCCTCGACGAGCTGGCGCACCGTCGGCGTCTCGCCGTCCGCGGTGGCCGCGGCGAGCAGCTCGTGGCGGCGGTCGTTGGCCGGGGCCATCCGGGCCAGCAGGACCGCCTCGATCAGGCCCTCGCGCGTGCCGAAGTGGTACTGCGCAGCGGACTTGTTGCGCTGCCCGGCGGCCACCTGGACCTCTCGCAGCGACATGGCGGCGAGGCCGTGCTCGGCGACGAGCCGCTCCGCCGCGTCGATCATCGCGTCGCGCCCGGACCGTCGCGCCGGAACGGCTTCGGTGGAGCGGTCGTACTCCGGGGTCGCTGCGACGAAGGTCACAGGAGCAAAGTAAGGCATCCGCCTCACTGAGGCAAGTGCCTCAATCACTCGAGGTCGACCGAGGCGCAGGTTCAGGTGTAGGCCGACGCCAGACCGCTGACGGTCCGGCGGAACTCCTCGACGGTGCGCCCGATGATCGTCGCGACCGGTTCGACGGCGTCGATGCGCCCGGCCACCTGGCCCGAGAGCGCGATGCCGGCGCCCAGGTCGCCGCCGAAGTACACCGCCCCGACGTCGCCGAACTTCGCGAACACGTTGTCGGGATCGTCCTCGAGCGGCTCGCTGTAGGGCGTGCGCAGGGCCCGCAGGGCGGGGGAGTGGCGGCGATTGAGGAAGATCGTGTCGGTCTCGGCGGCGTCGACGATCGCCTGCTTCCAGTTGTCGTGGATCGGCGACTCGGCAGCGGCGACCATGCGGGTGCCCATCTGCACCCCCTCGGCGCCCAGGGCGAACGCGGCGGCCATGGTGGCACCGTCGACGATGCCGCCTGCGGCGATGACGGGCACCTCGACCCGTGAGCACACCAGCGGGAGCAGGACCATCGTCGAGACGTCGCGCGGGTTCTTGAACCCCCCGCCCTCGGCGCCCTCGACGACGAGCCCGTCGACGCCCGCGTCGACCGCCTTCAGCGCGGCCTTCAGGGTGGGCACGACGTGGAACACGGTCAGGCCGGCGTCCTGCAGGGCGGCGGTGTAGCGGGTCGGGTCGCCGGCGGAGGTGGTCACGAAGCGCACGCCCTGCTCGGCGACGAAGTCGACGATGCCCGGGTCGCGCACGAAGGCCTGGGCGATGTTGACGCCGAACGGCCGGTAGGTGAGCTCACGCATGCGACGGATCTCGTCGCGTATGGCGTCGAGCTCACCAGACGAGGTCTCGATGATGCCGAGCGCTCCGGCGTCGCTGACCGCCGACGCGAGCTGCGACCGGGCGATCCAGCCCATCGGTGCCTGGACGATGGGGTGCTCGACGCCGAGCAGGCGCGTGACGCGGTTGTCGAAGTCCATCGCGGCGACGGTAGCGGTGCGGGTGGGTACGGTTCCGGGTCATGCCGTTCGAGCACACCATCGACGACCGCGCCCAGCTGCGGGAGCACTACTCGGAGCCCTTCCCCGCGGTGAAGGACAAGCAGATCGACCACGTCGACGCCTCGGCCAGGGAGCTGCTGGCGCGCACGCCCTTCGTCGTCCTGGCGACGACCGGCGCCCACGGCGTCGACGCGTCGCCGCGCGGCGGCCCACCGGGTTTCGTGCGCGTGGTCGACGAGCGGCGGCTCGCGATCGGCGACCTGTCGGGGAACCGGCGGCTCGACAGCTTCGAGAACCTGCTCGACGATCCGCACGTCGGGCTGCTGTGCATGGTGCCGGGCATGAACGAGACGTTGCGGATCAACGGACGTGCGTGCCTGACGACCGATCCCGCGGTGCTGGACCTGTGCACGATCGACGGGGCGCGCCCCGGCGTCGCGCTCGGCATCGACGTCGACGAGGTGTTCCTGCACTGCGCCAAGGCGTTCCGTCGGTCGGGGCTGTGGGATCCGGAGCGCTGGCCCGACCCCGCCGGCCGCCCCACCGCGGGCGAGGTGTACAAGGCGCACCTGGACCTGGACATCGACGCCGCCCTGATCGACGCGGACCTCGAAGCCGGCTACGAGGTCACGATGTGGGAACCGGGCGGCACGGACGAGCAGGTCCCCGAGGTGTCCCCGGACTGAGCGGCTCGGTGTTCGGGGGCGACCGCGGTCGGTGCCGCCAGCTCGCCACTCGTCCGCGCCGCCCCTCGAGGATGCGTTGTCCGCCGGCTCGCGCCGAATCGGTCCGGCGGCGGGGAACACGGTGGTGCGCGGACGCCGGCTCGCGCCGAATCGTCCGGCGGCCGGGTGCACGGTGGTGTGCGGGCGCCGGCTCGCGCCGAATCGTCCGGCGGCCGGTACCCGGTGGTCGGCGCACTCGCTGGCCCGGTTCGACATGAGAGAGGCGGCGGAGCGACCCGAGTTCGATGGACGTGTCAGCTTTCGGCGCAAGCCGGCGCGGAGGGTGGTGTCGGCGCGCGGTTGTCGGGTCTCGGCGCCGTGCGAAGGGCGGTATCGGCGGTCACGGGCGTCGGCGTTCGGCGCAAGCCGGCGCGGGGTGGTGTCGGCGGACGCGGTCGTCGGCGTTCGGCGGGAGCC
>JAFAFZ010000616.1 GCA_023423215.1 Actinomycetes bacterium | reverse complement strand
GCCACGTCCCGGCCCCGGGCTCGGCCGGTGCGCGGTCGGGGCCGGCGGGGCGCGCGCCGCGGCGGCCGACGCCGCCGACCCGACGGGGACCGCACGGGCCGGGGCGGTGCAGCAGGACGAGGGCGAGGGCGATCCCGCACGGGGCGAGGCGCTCTTCCAACGCGGCTGCGCCTCGTGCCATGGAGCCGAGGGCGAGGGGGTCGACGAGCGCGGACCGGACCTGCGCGACGCCGGCGCGGCGGCAGCGGACTTCTACCTGTCCACCGGTCGCATGCCGATCGACGATCCGAGCCGCCAGACGCGACGCAAGCGTCCCGCCTTCGACGAGGCCGAGCGGGCCGACCTGGTGGCCTACGTCGCGTCGCTGGGCGACGGGCCGCCGATCCCCGAGCTGGTCGAGCGAGGGGACCTGGCCGAGGGACAGGACCTCTACACGGACCTCTGCGCGGCCTGCCACAGCTCGGCCGGCGCCGGGGGAGCGGTCGGCCAGAACGTCTACGCGCCGGGGGTCACCGGCGCGACCCCGCTGCAGGTGGCCGAAGCGGTGCGCGTCGGCCCCGGAGCGATGCCCGCGTTCGGCGAACGTGCGCTCGACGACCAGCAGCTCGCCTCGGTGATCCGCTACGTCGAGTTCCTGCGGGACCCCGACGACCGCGGTGGCGCCCCGATCGGGCGCATCGGTCCCGTGCCCGAGGGCCTCGTGGCGTGGCTCGTCGGCATCGGAGCGCTGCTGCTGGCGATGCGATGGATCGGCGATCGGTCGTGAGCGACCCGTCCGACCCCCTCGACCCCAACGATCCGCTCGGCTCCGACGACTCGACCGAGGCCGACGACGCGATGGACCACGCCACGGACCACGTCGCAGAGGAGCCGGCCCTGGTCGGCACGCCGCGCGACGTGCGTGCCGTGGCGGCGCTGCTGCTGCTGGCCACCGCCGCGGCCCTGGGCCTCACGGTGGTCTACGTGCGTGGGGGCCAGCCGCAGCTCGAGGGGGCGCTGCTGCTGGTCGCGCTGGGATCGCTCGGCGTGGCGGTGGTGACCTGGGCGACCCGGCTGATGCCCGACGAGGAGGTGGTCGAACCCCGACCCACGCTCGCGTCGAGCGACGCGCCACGGCGCGCCTTCTACTCGACCCTGCTCGAGGGTGGCGAGGGGTTCACCCGCCGGCGCGGCCTGCTGCGCCTGCTCGGGCTGGCCGCCGGTTCCCTGGGCCTGGCGGCGCTCTTCCCGCTGCGCTCCCTCGGTCCGACCCCGGGGCGTGCGCTCTTCGAGACGCCGTGGCGGCGCGGGTCGCGGGTCGTCACGAGCGACGGTCGGCCCATCCCCGCATCCGAGATGCCGGTCGGTGCGGTCCTGACGGTGTTCCCCGAGGGGCACGAGCACTCCGACGACGCCGCCACGATGCTGATCCGCGTCGAGCCGGGCGAGCTCGAACCGCTGCCCGGTCGCTCCGACTGGTCGCCCGACGGCCACGTGGCCTACTCGAAGCTCTGCACGCACGTGGGCTGTCCGGTCGGCCTGTACCGCGAGACGACCCACGAGCTGCTGTGCCCCTGCCACCAGAGCACCTTCGACGTGCTGCGTGGCGCCGCGGTCACCTTCGGCCCGGCGACCCGACCGCTGCCGCAGCTGCCGCTCGACGTGGACGACGAGGGGTTCCTCGTCGCACGCGAGGGCTACACCGAGCCCGTCGGGCCGATCTTCTGGAACCGAGACCGCGACGGTGGCGAATGAGCCGGCGCCCCTCGTTGCGGTCGTCCCTGCGCTGGGTCGACGACCGGATCGGCGGTGCGCCGGTCGGCCGGAAGGCGCTGCGCCGGGTGTTCCCCGACCACTGGTCGTTCCTGGTCGGCGAGACGGCGGTCTACAGCTTCGTCGTGCTGCTGGTGACCGGCGTGTTCCTCACGTTCTTCTTCGAACCCTCGACCCGCGAGGTCGTCTACGACGGGCCCTACGCCCCGCTGCAGGGGCGCGAGATGTCCGCGGCCTACGCCTCGACGCTCGACCTGAGCTTCGAGGTGCGTGCCGGCCTGGTGATGCGGCAGGTGCACCACTGGGCGGCGCTCGTGTTCATCGCTGCGATCGTCGTCCACATGGCGCGGGTGTTCTTCACCGGCGCCTTCCGTCGGCCACGAGAGCTGAACTGGGTCGTCGGCGTCACCCTGCTGGTGCTCGCGATCGTCAACGGGTTCTTCGGCTACTCGCTGCTCGACGACCTGCTGTCCGGCACCGGTCTGCGGGTCGCGTGGTCGATCGCCCTGGCGGTGCCCGTGCTCGGTCCGACGCTGGCCTTCGGCCTGTTCGGCGGCGAGTTCCCTGCGGACGAGACCATCCCCCGCTTCTTCACGCTGCACGTCCTGGTCGTCCCGGCCGTGATCGTCGCCCTGCTCGGGGTGCACCTCGGGCTGATCTGGCGCCAGAAGCACACCCAGTTCCCCGGCGGCCCCCGCCGGGAGGACAACGTCGTCGGTCGACGGCTGTGGCCGGCGTTCGCGTCGCGCTCCCTCGGCCTGTTCCTGCTGACCGCCGCCGTGCTCACGGGGCTGGGGGGCCTGGCGCAGATCAACCCGATCTGGGTCTACGGACCGTTCAGCCCGACCGCGACGGCGGTGACCTCGGCGTCACAGCCGGACTGGTACATGGGCTGGCTCGACGGAGCGCTGCGACTGTTCCCCGCGTGGGAGGTCCGCCTGTTCGGCTTCTCGGTGCCGAGCGCGTTCTTCCCCGGCGTGCTGCTGCCGACGGTCGCCTTCGGGCTGCTCTACGTGTGGCCGTTCCTCGAGGCACGACTCACCCGCGACCGGGCGACCCACCACCTGCTGGACCGGCCGCGGGACGTGCCGGTGCGGACGGCGATCGGGTGCGCGGCGTTCGTCTTCTTCGGGATCCTCTTCCTGGCCGGCAGCAACGACGTGCTGTCGGGGCTGATCGGCGTCGCACCGGAGACGCTCACCAACGTGTTCCGCGTCGCCGTGTTCCTCGTGCCGGCCGGCACCTTCCTCGTCGTCCGGACGATCTGCTGCAACCTGCGCGACAGCGGCCTGCGCCCGGTGCGGGGCATGGCGACGATCGAGGTCGGGCGCGAGCCGGACGGTCAGCTCACCGAGTCGCCGTCCGTCGGGCCCGAAGCCGTCGACCCGGAAGCCGTCGACCCGGAGCCCGTCGCTCCCGAGCCCTTTGCCCCGGAGCCCACAGCCTCGGAGCGCGATTGAACGGGGTCGGCTCCGCCCGTCTCGACCTCGTGGGCGTACCCGACGACCGCGACGAGCAGCGCGACGGCGGAGGGCAGGGTGATCCAGGCGGTGAACGCCAGGCCCCAGGCGATCCCGAGGCACGCCAGGCCCATGAACAGCGGCCACACGCTGCCGATCGGGAACTCGCCGACCTCGACCGGGCCGCCGTGCGTCCCGTCAGGCCCGACCGCTGACCGCGCCTCGTCCGCGTCCGCCATGTCCTCGGGTCGCTGCGGCTCGCCCCGCCGGCTCCACCACAGGTACACGGCGAGCGCTGCCAGCGACAGCGCGCACGCGAACAGCAGGACCGAGCCGACCGGTTCGCGGGAGAGCACGACGTACACCAGCCCGATCGGCAGCACGAACGCGGCCAGCCCGGCGTACGTGCGCCACTCGACCTTCACGAGGAGCGCTCCCGCTCGGCACGCCGGGCGGCGCGGCGCCGGTCCTCGCGCAGGTCGTGCGCCGGCCGCTCCGAGCGCACGGGCGGCACGACGTGGAAGTTGTGCGGTGGCGGCGGGCTGCTCGTCGCCCACTCGAGCGAGTTGCCCTCCCAGGGGTCGTCGCCCGCCGGGGGATCGTGCCGGCTCACCCAGATGTTCACCAGGAACAGCAGGACCGCCAACGCCACCAGGATCGATCCGACCGTCGACATGGCGTTCAGGTAGGTGTACCCCGCGTCCGCCGGGTAGTCGGCGAACCGTCGAGGCATGCCGCGCAGTCCGAGCAGGTGCTGGGGGAAGAACGTCAGGTTGAACCCGATGAACAGCGCCACGGCCTGGATGCGGCCCAGCCCTTCGCGCAGGCGGTGGCCGAAGAACTTGGGCCACCAGAAGAACAGGCCCGCGAACATCGCGAACACGGCCGAGCCGAGCAGCACGTAGTGCATGTGGGCGACCACGAAGTAGGTGTCGTGCACGTGCCCGTCGAAGGAGGGGACCGCCAGCATCGGGCCGCTCAGCCCGCCGATCAGGAACACGACGATGAAGCTGATCGCGAAGAGCATCGCCGTGTCGGGGCGCAGGTGTCCGCCGAGCATCGTGCCGATCCAGTTGAAGATCTTGACCCCGGTGGGCACCGCGATGATCAGCGTGGTGGCGGCGAAGAACGCGCCGTAGACCGCGCCGGTCGTGTACATGTGGTGCGCCCAGGTCGCGACCGAGTAGGCGCCGATGGCGAGCGTCGCCAGGACGAACGCCTTGTAGCCGAACAGCGGTCGCCGGGAGAACACCGGGATGACCTCGCTGATGACCCCGAAGAACGGCAGGGCCACGATGTAGACCTCGGGGTGCCCGAAGAACCAGAACAGGTGCTGCCACACGATCGGGTCGCCGCCTCGCCCGGGATCGAAGAAGGCGCCGCCGAACTGCCGGTCCACGAACAGCATCGCCAGCGCGGCGGTGATGACCGGGAAGGTCAGCAGGATCAGCAGGCCGACGACGAACATGGTCCAGGTGAAGATCGGCAGCCGGAACATGGTCATGCCCGGCGCCCGCAGCGTCAGCACCGTCACGATGATGTTCAGCCCCGTCAGCGTCGTCGCCACGCCGAGCAGCGCCAGGCCCGTCACCCACAGGTCCGGACCGGCGCCCGGCGAGTACAGCCCGTCCGAGAGCGGGGTGTAGGCGGTCCAGCCGAAGTCCGCGGCGCCGCCCTCGGTGGCGAACCCGGAGAGCATCACGAGCCCGCCACCCACGAACAGCCAGTAGGACAGGGCGTTCAGCCGGGGGAACGCCATGTCGGGCGCGCCGACGTGCAGGGGGACCAGGTAGTTCGCCAGGCCGGACGCCATCGGCACGGCGAAGAGGAACATCATCACCGAGCCGTGCATGGTGAACAGCTCGGAGTACCGCTGCTGCGACACGACCTGCAGCCCGGGCTCGGCGAGCTCGAGTCGCATCACGGTGGCCATCAGCCCGCCGATGACGAAGAACCCGAACGCGCTGCCGATGTAGAGCAGGCCGATGCGCTTGTGGTCGGTCGTGGTCAGCCAGCCGACCAGGCCGGCTCGCTCGACGAGCGTCTCTGGGTCCTCGTCGCGGAGCAGCTCCTCCGATCGTGCGGTGGTGGTCATGGACGGCGCTCCCTCAGCCAGTCGTCGAACTCATCGGCGGGGACCACCTCGACGGTGAAGTCCATGCGGGCGTGGTCCAGGCCGCAGAACTCGGCGCAGTGGCCCTGGTACACGCCCGACTCGGACGGCGTCAGGTCGATGTGGTTGACCCGCCCGGGGACCAGGTCGCGCTTGGTGGTGAAGCGCGGCACGAAGAACGAGTGGATGACGTCGGGGCTGCGCAGCTCGAGGCGGACCGCGCGTCCCTCGGGCAGGAGCATGCGCGGGTCGTCGCCGGCCTGACCGAGCACCTCGACGCCCTCGCCGTAGTCGAAGCTCCACCCCCACTGGAAGGCCGTGACCCGGACCTCGAGGGGATCCGGGTCGGTGCTCGCCATGCGCTCGCCCGCGATCAGCGACATGGCGAACACCGCCGCGACGATCACCACCGGGATGGCGGTGTAGGTCAGCTCCCACCGGGTGCTGCCGCTGTTCGCCGACGGCTCCACGCCCCGGCGGCGCCGCACGACGCCCGTGACGATGGCGAGGGCCAGCAGGCCGAGCACCACGAGGCACAGGACGGTGGCGATGGCGAGCAGCACCCGCCACTCCGTCAGGACGACGTCGCCCTCCTCGGTCGCCGGCTCCGGCAACCCGGCGCGCCCGCAACCGGCCACGGTGGGGACGACGAGCAGGAGTGCGAGGGCTCCGGCGCGCGCCCGGTGCGGTGCGCCTCGCAGCGCGCGCGGGTGCGTGCGGACCGTCGACCTCATCGCGGCCGCCTACCCGACGGAGCGGCTTCCAGACCTGGAAGCGCAGCCGGGCCGCACGCACGGATCGTCCGACGACGGGTAGGTCGTGCCGATGACGACGCAGCTCGACGACGCCGCAGGCCAGCACGACGCCCCCGGCAGCCACGACGGCACGGACCGACGGGGCGCCGGTTCCGAGGGGACCGGGCGCGACGAGGCAGGACACGGGGGCGAGCGCCCGCACGACCGCGGTCCGCACGACCACGAGCGGCTCGCGGGCTACCGCGTGGTGGTGGGCGTGTACCTCGCGGGGGCGGCGGTGTCCGCCATCGGGCTGGCGCGCCGCGGCGCGGCCGAACCGCCCCGGTCGCTCGCCCGCGAGTGGGCGGACCTCGGGCTGGTGTCCCTGGCGACGTTCAAGGCGTCACGGCTGCTGACCAAGCAGACCGTCACCTCGCCGCTCCGGGCACCGTTCACCGAGTACCGCGGCGCCGGAGGTCCGGGTGAGGTCCAGGTCCAGCCGGTCGGCACGGGCTGGCGCCGGTCGGTGGGGGAGCTGCTGAGCTGCCCGTTCTGCCTGGACGTGTGGGTCGCGAGCGGCAGCACGGTGGCGCTGCGGCTCGCGCCACGCCCGACGCGGATCGCGCTGTCGACGCTGGCGGCCGTCGGCCTCGCCGACCTGCTGCAGTTCGTCTACGTCGACCTGGAGCACCGGGCCGAACGTCCCGTGGAGCCGGGCTGAGCCCAGCGCGTCGGGGTCACCCCGCAACGGGGACGTCCTGCTCCTGCTGGGCGAGCCAGTCGCGCTTGACCTCGCGCCAGGCCTCGTCCGTCTGGCCGCGACGCCAGTACGGCGAGATCGACAGCAGCGAGCGGTCCAGCCCGCGGTCGCCCAGGAGGTGCTTGCGGATGGCGCGCGTCTCGGCCGCCTCGCCGTGCACGAAGCCGCTCACGGTGCCCTCGGGCAGCTCGAGCGCCTGCACGGCGGCCAGGAACCGACCCGACGGATCGTCGCCCGCGTCGCGGTGCACCCAGGTGGCGCGGAGGTCGCCGGGCGTGTCGAGCGCGAGCTCGTGGGCCTCGTCGTCGACCAGCAGCACCGCCAGCACCGGGCGGCCGGTCGGGACCTGCTCCAGCGAGGCGGCGATGGCCGGCAGCGCGCTCTCGTCGCCGGCGACCAGGTACCAGTCGGCGTCCGGCGCGGGCACGTACCCGCCGGAGGGGCCGGTGAACTGGAGCAGGTCGCCGGGTCGAGCGTGGTTCGCCCAGCGCCCGGCGACGCCCACGTCGCCGTGCACGACGAAGTCGATCGTGACCTCTCGCTGCACCGGATCCCAGGACCGGATCGTGTAGCGGCGCCCCATCGGGCGGTGGCCGCCCGCGCGTGCCTCGTCGACGTCGAAGGGCACGGTGTAGGGAGCGCCCTCGGGCGGGAACAGCACGTTGACGTACTGGTCGGTCCCGGTGGCGGGCTCGTACGAGGCGAGCCCCGGTCCGCCGAGCACGACGCGCACCAGGCGCGACGTCAGCCGTTCGGTGCGGACCACCTGGCCGTGCAGGGGGGTGCTCACGTCGGGATCCTCCGTGGGTCGTGCGTCCATCGCGATCGGGGGCGAACCTACGCCCAACCCGGCGCGCCGCCGTGCACTTCCGCGCCGCGGACCTGCGTCGGGCCTCAGGACGACGAGCGACCGAGCGAGAGGGCGTCGCGCCAGCCGATGCGCGACCCGCGTCGCAGCAGCACCTTGTCGTAGATGCGCCCCGCCAGCTTCCAGGCGCCGACGGTCGCCGCCAGGAGCAGCGCCATCGACGCGACGATCTCGACCACCGACGCCGCGCCCGCCGCCATGCGCATCGGCATGAGGAACGGTGCGATCGGCGGGATGAGCGACATGATCCGACTGGCGAGCGACTCGGGCGCGTAGCCGAAGAAGAACACGATCATGTAGGCGCCGATCATGGCGGTCAGGATCGGCGCCGAGGCCGCCTGCGCGTCCTCCTGGCGGCTGACCAGCGAGCCGGCCAGGGCGAACAGCGTCGAGTAGAGCGCGTAGCCGCCGAGGAACCAGACGAGCGCGATCGGCAGCGAGGACCAGATGGCGCTGGGGACCTCGGTGCCCGAGATCGTCAGCGCGACGAGGCCCGCCGCGATGGCGATCGCGAACTGCACGAGCGCCGCGACGCCGATGCCGATGACCTTGCCGGCCAGCAGCTGGTCGGCGCGCACGCGCACGAGCAGCACCTCGACGACCGCGGTCGACTTCTCCTCGACGACCCCGGTCAGCACGTAGCTGCCGAAGGTCTGCAGCGACACGAACAGCAGGATCGTGGTCAGGGTGCCGACCAGGATCGCGAGTCCGGTGGCGTCCTCGTCGCCCTCGACCGAGACGACCTGGAGCGGCTGCGTGGCGAGCGCGGCGGTGGCCTGCTGCTCGGTCAGCCCCGCCTCGACCAGGGCGGTGCCGACGTCCGCCGCGGCCCACGCCTGCTGGAGGAGTCCGACCTCCTCCGCGCCGGCGTCGTCGCCGGTGACGAGCTCGCCGGTGGCCGGATCGACCACCATCTGCACCTCGCCGTCGCGCAGGGCGGCGTCCGCCGCATCGCGGTCCGGGTAGTCGGTGACGGTGGCGTCGCGGTCCGCCAGCTCGGCCGTCTGCGCGATGGTGGCGCGCAGCGCGGCGTCGGTGCCGATGGTGCCGACCTCGATCTCTCCCGGCGTGCTGTCCGCGAAGCGGCCGATGACGCCGATGGCCAGGATGATGACGACCAGCACGCCGGTCAGGACGTAGAAGGACTTCGCCCGGAGGCGTTCGCCGATCTCTCGCCCCGCGACGATGCGGATCGCCTCGGGCGTGCCCAGCGCCGGGCCGCCGGAGCGACGCCCGCCGGTCGACGGCGCGCTCACGGGGCCACCGCCGCTGCCTCGGTGCCGGGACGGTCGTCGTCGGCGCGGGCGCCCTCGGCGTGCACGTGGTCGGGGTCCTCGACGGTGTCGCGGCCGACGGCGAGCCGGAAGATCTCGGACAGGTCGGGCGGCGCGTAGCCGTAGCCGATCAGGTCGCCGTGGCTGCGGGCGGTGTCGACGACGTGGGCGACCTCGCCCTCGTCGCCGACGGGGACGCGCAACCGACGGCCGTCCTCGCTGCGTTCGACCGCTGCGCCGTCCCACCTCACCGGCGCGGCGAACTCGAGGGACACGTAGCGCAGGTCGCTCGCGGCGCGCCGCTCCGCGCCGTCGCCGCGCAGCACGACGCGTCCGTGATCCACGATCACGACGTCGCTGCAGACCTCGGCGACCAGGTCGAGCTGGTGGCTGCTGAGCAGCAGCGCCGCACCACGATCGACCTCGTCCTGGAGCACCTCCTGCAGCACGTCGACGGCGAGGGGGTCCAGTCCCGAGAACGGTTCGTCGAGCACCAGCAGCTCGGGCTCCTGCAGGAGTGCCAGCGCCAGCTGCACGCGTTGCTGGTTGCCGCTGGACAGGTTCTGGATCAGCTCGTCGCCACGCGCTCCCAGGCCCAGGCGCTCGAGCCAGCCGTCGGCCCGGGCCGCGGCGTCCGAGGCATCGAGGCCGCACAGGCGTCCGTAGTAGACGAGGTGGTCGCGCACCTTCATGCGGGGGTACATGCCGCGCTCGGCCGGCATGTACCCGAAGCGCTGGCGGACGGTCGCGTCGACGTCCGCGCCGTCCCAGGTCACGGTGCCGGCGTCCAGCTCGATCAGCCGCATGATCGCCCGCATCGTCGTCGTCTTGCCGGCGCCGTTGGGGCCGAGGAACCCCACGATCTGCCCCCGCTCGACCTGGAGCGACACGTCGTCCAGGGCGAGCAGCGAGTCGTAGCGCTTCGTCAGATGCTCCACGGCCAGCACGGCGCCGGACCGTACCAGCGGTGCCGCGCGACGCGGTCGCGTCGGTAGCCCTCGACGACTGCATGGTCGTGGCCGCAACGAGACGGGAGTAGCGTCGCCGCACCGGTCGCCCGGTCCGTTCGGCCGAACCGGTGCTCGAGCGTGCGACCGAGGGGACGGAGGCCACGGGTGGCGAGCCAGGACGACGTCGACGGGAGCGGACCGGCGCAGGGCAGCACGATGCTCGCCCTGCTGCTGGCGATGGCGATGTTCGTGCTCGTCATCGACACCTCGCTGATGAACGTGTCGATCTCGGCGGTGGTCGAGGACCTGGACACGACGGTGAGCGGCGTCCAGTCCGCCATCGCGCTCGAGGCGCTCGTCTCCGCCGCGTTCATCCTCATCAGCAGCAAGGTGGGGGACCTGATCGGCCGGCGACGGGCCTACGTCATCGGCCTGCTCGCCTACGCGGTCGGCGCGATCGCGATGACGTTGGCGCAGGACCTGGCCACCATCGTGGTGTTCTGGGCCGTCGTCGGCGGCATCGGCGCCTCGCTGCTCCTCCCGGCCATGCAGTCGCTGATCCACGGCAACTTCTCGGGAGCGGCCCAGGCGCGGACGTACGCGCTCGTGGGTGCGGCCGCGGCGATCGCCGCCGCCATCGGTCCGCTGCTCGGCGGGGTGATCACCACCTACCTGTCCTGGCGGGTCGGCTTCCTGCTCGAGGCCGTGATCATCGCCGTGGTCCTCATCGGCATCCGGCTCGTGCAGGACGTGCCCTACACCGGGCCACGCGTCGTCGACGGTGTCGGCGCCGTGCTGTCCGTGCTCGGCATGGGTGGGGTCGTGCTGGCCATCCTGGTCTGGCAGGAGGGCGGCGAGGCCGTCGGTGTGCTGTTCGCGGTCGGCGCGGTCAGCCTGGGTGCGTTCGCGTGGTGGCTGCGACGTCGTGAGCGTGCGGGGCGGCCGACGCTGCTCGACCCCGAGCTGTTCCGCTCACGCCACTTCCGCACCGGCATCACCGGCCAGACGCTGCAGCAGGTGACGCTGGGCGGCGCCATGATCGCGCTGCCGATCTACTTCCAGATGGTGCTCGAGTACGACGCGCTGCAGGCCGGCCTCTCGCTCGCGCCGCTGTCGCTGTCGATGTTCGCCGCAGCCCTCGTCGCGGGGAAGCGGGCCGGCCGACGGCGGCCGAGCCAGATCATCCTGGTCGGCTTCGCGCTCGTCGTCGTGGGCGTCGGGGTCCTGATCCCGCTCGTGCCACGCGCCGAGTCGGGGTGGTGGTTCTCGCTGCCGCTCGTCGTCGCCGGCTGCGGCCTCGGGCTGCTCGTGTCGCAGCTGAACAACTACACGCTGGCGCCCATCGAGGAGGAGCGCATCAGCGAGGCGGCGGGCGTCAACTCGGCGGGTGGGTCGTTCGGGCTCTCGCTCGGGCTCGCCCTGGGCGGCGGCATCATGCTCGCGACCCTCGCGTTCACCTTCACCGATCTGGCCGAGTCCTCGACGGTGCTGCCGCCCGCCGAGCAGCAGCAGGTGGCCGACGTCCTCGAGGACGACGCGCAGGTCATGCGCAACACCGATCTGGCGCTGCTGCTGGTGGACCAACCTCCCGAGGTCCGCGAGGAGATCCTGGACATCAACACCCGGGCACGTCACGTCGCGCTGCAGGTCGCGCTGGCGGCCCCGCTGCTCGCGGGCGTGCTCGGCCTGCTCAACGCGGTGCGCATGGTGCGACAGGGCGACACGGACCCCGTGGCGACCTCGCAGCCCGGGCTGCTCTGAGGGACGGCCGGCGCGACCGAGCCCGCCGCGGTCGGATCGGACGGAGGATCCTATAGGATCCGACGGGCATGACCGGGCCCGGTGGAGATGCCGAACACGTCGAGGTGAGCGCGCCCGAGCGCTTCGCCGCAGGGGTGCCCGGTGTCCTGGCGGGCGGCCGCATGGCCGTCGAGCAGATGGGCGTCACCCGCTCGGCACGCACCCTGTTGAAGGTCAACCAGACCGACGGCTTCGACTGCCCCGGCTGCGCCTGGCCCGAGTCGACCGAGCGCTCGCACTTCGAGTTCTGCGAGAACGGCGCGAAGGCCGTCGCGGAAGAGGCGACCCGTCGCCGGGTCGACCGGTCGTTCTTCGCGACCCACACGCTCGAGGACCTGCGCGGCCGGACCGACCACTGGCTGGGCCAGCAGGGACGCCTGACCGAGCCGATGCTGCGGCGACGGGGACGTGAGCACTACGAGCCGATCACCTGGGACGAGGCGCTCCACCTGCTCGCGGACGAGCTGCGCTCGCTCGACAGCCCCGACGAGGCCGTCTTCTACACCTCGGGTCGCACCAGCAACGAGGCCGCGTTCCTGTACCAGCTGCTCGTGCGCCGCTACGGCACGAACAACCTGCCGGACTGCTCGAACATGTGCCACGAGTCGAGCGGGCGTGCGCTGGACGAGACGATCGGCATCGGCAAGGGGTCGGTGACCCTCGAGGACCTCGAACGCTCGGACCTGATCCTCGTCGTCGGCCAGAACCCCGGCACGAACCACCCGCGCATGCTGACCACCCTCGAGCGGGCGAAGCGGCGCGGAGCGACGGTCATCGCCGTCAACCCGCTGCCCGAGGCGGGGCTGCTCGCCTTCCGCAACCCGCAGCACGCACGAGGGGTCATCGGCACCGGGACGACGCTCGCGGACCGTCACCTGCCGGTGCGCGTCAACGGCGACCTGGCGCTGTTCACCCTGCTGGGGCAGCGGCTGCTGCTCGACGACGAGCGTGGCGTCCCCGCGCTCGACCACGAGTTCCTGGACGGCTTCACCGACGGGTTCGACGACTGGGCCGAGCACGTGCGGGCCCAGGACCCGGAGCGGCTGCTCGAGCAGTGCGGCCTGGACGTCGAGGACGTCGAGGCGGTGCACGCAGCCGTGCTGGCGTCCTCGTCGATCGTCGTGTGCTGGGCGATGGGGCTGACGCAGCACCGGAACTCGGTGCCGACGATCCGCGAGGTCGTGAACTTCCTGCTCCTGCGGGGCAACATCGGCCGACCCGGTGCCGGCGTCTGTCCGGTGCGCGGCCACTCCAACGTGCAGGGCGATCGCACGATGGGCATCTTCGAGCACCCGCCCGCGTGGACCTCGACCCTCGGCGAGGTGCTCGGCTTCGATCCACCGCAGGAGGTCGGGCTGGACACCGTCGCGTCGATCGAGGCGATGGCGGACGGCCGTGCGAAGGTCTTCGTCGGGATGGGCGGCAACTTCGTCTCGGCCGCCCCCGACACGGCGGCGACGACCGCCGCCCTGCGACGCTGCCGGCTGACCGTGCAGATCTCGACGAAGCTCAACCGCTCGCACCTCGAGTGCGGCGAGCAGGCCCTGATCCTGCCGGCGATGGGGCGCACCGATCGGGCCGAGCCCGTGACCGTCGAGGACTCGATGGGCATGGTGCACCTGAGCCGCGGCAGCCTGCACCCGCCGTCGCCCGAGGTGCGCTCCGAGGTCGAGATCGTCGCCGGCCTGGCTCGGGCGCTGTTCGGTGACGGCGATCCCACGGACTGGGAGCGCTACGCCGTCGACCACGACGCCGTGCGGGACCTGATCGAGCAGGTGGTGCCGGGGTTCGAGCGCTTCAACGAGCGGGTGCGTGCGCCCGGCGGGTTCTCGCTGCCGCACCCGCCGCGGGACGAGCGGCGCTTCGAGACGGCGACCGGCCGTGCCCGGATCACGGTGAACCCGATCGTGCCCCTCGAGGTGCCCGAGGGGCACCTGGTGCTGCAGACCCTGCGCAGCCACGACCAGTACAACACGACCATCTACGGCCTGGACGACCGCTACCGCGGGGTGCGCCACGGTCGGCACGTGGTGTTCGTGCACCGCGACGACCTGGCGGCCGCCGGCCTGGCGGACGGGGACCTGGTGGACATCACCTCGGTGCACCGCGGCGTCGAGCGGGTGGCGCGGGGCTTCCGTGCGATCGACTACCCGACCGCCCGCGGCTGCTGTGCGGCGTACTTCCCCGAGGCGAACGTGCTGGTGCCGCTCGACTCCTACGCCGAGGGCAGCCGCACCCCGACCTCGAAGTCGGTGATCGTGCGGCTGTCACCTGCGCAGGTCGCGCCCGCGGTGCAGCCGACGCCGGAGGCTGGCCGGTCGACGCCCGCGGTTCAACCGACGCCGGAGGCGTAGAGGTTCAGGCGGCCCTGCCGCGCGAACCCTGCGAGCTGGAGCCGTGCGGTCTCTGCGGTGCGCACGGCCAGCGCGGAGGGCGCGCTCACGGCGACCACCGCGGCGAACCCCGCCGCCCAGGCCTTCTGCACCATCTCGAACGAGGCGCGACCGCTGACGTAGAGGGCCAGGTCGGCCGGCGTCGGGCGTCCGGGGCGGGACACGGCGTCGGGTCCGGCCCGCCCGTCCAGGAGGAGTCGGCCGACGACCTTGTCGACCGCGTTGTGCCGGCCGATGTCCTCTCGCAGCAGCACCAGCTCGCCGTCGCGGTCGAACGCGGCGGCGGCGTGCACGGCGCCGGTCTCGGCGAAGAGCGGCTGGTGCTCGCGTGCGCGGTCCGGGAGGGCGGCGAGCAGCTCGGCCGGGAAGGGCGCCACGTCGCCGAGGGGTGCGAGGCGTGCGGTGAGCTCGTCGATCGACGCCGAGCCGCACAAGCCGCACGAGGAGGACGTCGTGGTGAGGCGCGGTTCGGGGCGAGGTGCGCGACCGCCGGTCTCGACGGTGACCACGTTGAAGTCGGTGTCGACGGGCGAGCCGGCGCCGCAGTAGCGGCAGCGCAGGACCGGGGCGCCGGCCAGCAGTCCGTCGCCGAAGCAGAAGCCCACGGCCAGCTCGAAGTCGTGGCCGGGGGTGCGCATCGTGGTGGCGACGCGCACGCCGTCGAGCTCGATCGCGAGCGGCTCCTCGACGATGAGGTGGTCCGGCACCCGGCGTGGTGCGACGTGCGCGGCGTCGGTGTCCGCGTCGATGCGCTGCACGAGCACCTTGGCCGTGCGTCCGGCTCGCCCGGAGCGGGGTGCGGTTTCGGTCACCCCGGCCCGTCGGGGATCCCGGCGAGCAGGTCGTTCGCGCCGGAGCGGCCGAGCTGGAGCCCCCGCAGGAAGCAGGAGAGGGGGGCGTTGCGGCGGTCGCCGCTGTCGTGGGCGGCGTGGCCGGCCAGCGAGAGCAGGGCGTCGATCTGAGCGTCGTCGAGCGGTGGGAGGCCGGCCTGCTCGGCGAAGCGGTCGATCCAGGCGGTGTCGAAGTCGTCGTCGGCCATGGCGGCGATGCTACAAGTGGCCCGGTGGACACCCTCGGCGCCGTCGTGCTCTCCGGCGGCCGCTCCCAGAGGTTCGGCAGCGACAAGACGCGGGCGATCGTCGATGGGGTGACGTTGCTGGAGCGGGTGCTCGCAGTGGTGGGGATGGTGGTCGGCGATCAGGCGCCCGGATCGGTTCGAGCGGACCCGACGCCGGTCGATGCGGCAGCGGCCGACCGGGTGCTGGTGGTGGGGGACTGGGCGCCGGCGGGGGTGCGTGTCGAGGCCGAGCCGACCCGCGACCTCGGGCCGCTCGCCGGTCTGGCGCACGGTCTGGCGAGGGTGGGCGCGGAGGGCGCGCTGGTCCTGGCCGCGGACCACCCGGACCTGCAGCCCGAGCTGCTGCGGCTGCTGGTCGCGCGCAGCGCAGCGAGCGAGGTGCGACCCGAGGCCGTCGTGCCCGTCGG
>JAFAFZ010000585.1 GCA_023423215.1 Actinomycetes bacterium | reverse complement strand
TCGTGATCCATCGTCGGCAGCCGAGACCGGACGGTCGGTGGCTCCGGCCGTCGCGGTCACGGAGTCGATCCGCCCGTCGCGCAGGTGGACGATCCGGTCGGAGCCGGCGGCGACCTCGTCGCTGTGGGTCACCATGATGATCGTCTGGCCGTCCAGGTGGAGGCGACGGAGGAGCTCGAGCACCTCGTGCCCGCCTTCGGAGTCGAGCGAGCCCGTCGGCTCGTCGGCGAGCAGCAGCGTCGGTTCGTTGGCGAGCGCCCGAGCGATCGCCAGACGTTGGCGCTGGCCGCCCGACAGGACGGCGGGCACCTCGCCCGCGCGGTCGGCGAGACCCAGGAGGTCCAGCAGGTCGCGCGCTCGTCCCTCGGCCGCTCGCCGGGAGATCCCGCCGCCGACGACTGCCGGCAGCACCACGTTCTCCATCGCCGTCATGCCGTCGAGCAGGTTGAAGAACTGGAAGACGATGCCGATGTGGCGGCGACGCATGCGCGCCAACCAGTCGCCGTCGCGTCCCGTGATGAGCTCTCCGGCGATCGTGATCTCACCTTCGTCCGGGACGTCCAGGCCGGCGACCAGGTTGAGCAGCGTGGACTTGCCGCAGCCCGATGGCCCCATCACGGCCACGAACTCGCCGCGTGCGACGTCGAGGTCGACGCCGCGCAGCGCACGGACCGGGGCCAGCTCGGCCTCGAAGGTGCGCCGGAGCCCCCGGATGGTCAGCTCCCGGCCGGCGTCGGACGATCGTTCGATCTGCTCAGTCATGGATCACGACCTCCTCCGGGTCGCCCGCTCCCGGCGTCGCGGCGGCCGACGGTACCAACCGGACGGGATGCACGGGTGTGTCACGACCCTTCACCAGCTGCGTCTCCATGGGCTCGACCTCCCAGCCCTGCGCAGCGCAGCTGGTGGCGACCGCATCCCAGGTCGACTCCGCCAGGACCGTGCGACCGGCCGGGCGTGCCAGGTCCTGCAGCCGGCTGGCCAGGTTCACGGTGTCCCCGACGACGGTGTACTCGAGGCGTTCGGCACTGCCGAGCATCGCGGCCGCGACCTCTCCGGTGGAGATGCCGATGCCCAGGCCGAACGGGGACAGCCCCTCGTCGGCCCAGCGCTCATCGACCCGGCGCTGGCGCTCGTGCATCGCGACGGCGGCACGCACAGCCCGTTCTGCGTGGTCGACCTGTGGCAGCGGCGCGCCGAACACCGCCATCACCGCGTCACCGACGTACTGCATGACGCATCCGCCCTCCGCCAGGATCGCCGCGTTCATCTCCTGGCGGTGCGTGTTGAGCTGCCCGGCCAGCACCGTCGGGTCCGTGCGTTCGGCGATGCCGGAGTAGCCCCGCACGTCGGACATCAGCACGGTGACGGTGAGCCGGTCGGTGCGGCCGATCGCTCCCGGATCCTCTCGCAGCCGCTCCGCCAGGCCACCGGGCAGCAGCCGGGACAGGGTCTCGCCCTGCTCCTCGCGCTGGACGATGGCCTGCTGGAGGAGTCGCAGGCGGCGAAGGGCTCCTCGGCGGCCGGCGGACGCGTCCTTCGCCAGGGTCAGGAACAGGGCCTCCACGGCGTCGTTGACCGCCTCCGGCGTGGTTCGGCGTGCCACGGCGATCGCCTTGGTCGGCCGACCCTCGGCGATCATCTGGAGCAGCTCCTCCTCCTGGGCGTTCAGGCCGCCGTCGCGCACCGGCGCCACGAGCGCCGAGACGATCTCGGGGTCGAGCATCGAGCCGCCGGACGCGACGTCCCGGATCGCCCGGGCGAGACGGTCACCGTCGGCGACCCGCTCCTTCAACAGGTAGGCGGAGCCTGCGGCGCCCTCGTGCAGCAGGCCGATCGCGTACTCCGGGTCGTCGTACTGCGACAGGACCACGACGCCGGTGCCGGGGTGGCGCCGCCGGATCCAGCGGGCGGCTTCGATGCCCTCGGACTGGAACGTCGGGGGCATGCGGATGTCGGTCACCAGGACCTGCGGCTCGAGCTCGTCGGCGGCGGCCACGAGCTCGTCGTAGTCGGCCACCGCGGCGACGACCTCCAGGTCGTCCTGCAACGCCAGCAGCGCACGGACGCCCTCGCGCACAAGGAGGTTGTCGTCCGCGAGCAGCACGGTGATGCGGCTCGTCGCGGGAGGGATGCGGGAGCCGGGGTCCCGGCGGGGCCCCGCGAGGTCGATGGTGCGGTCGGCGTCCATGCCACCAGTGACGCACGACGACGGGTGCACGACCAAGGGCGGAGCCCTGTGTCGCGAGGGGGTGCCTCCACCCCTGTCGGAACACCGGCTGGCGCGGTCGTCGTGCGGGCCGGACGTCCCGATGATGGTTCCATGAACGACGCCGACAGCACCGCCACCCACCGCTCCGCCGGAACCGGCCACGACGATCTCGCCGCCACCGCGCGGCCCGCCACCCGGACCGTCGACTCCGAGGTCACGTCCGTCTCGTGGATCCCCAGCGAGGCCGTCACCGGTCTGAACAAGGTGATCTTCAGCGCCGGTCCGGTGCACTACGACGACCCGCCGGCGTCGACGCTAGGCGACCTGGCCGACTGGCGCGCACAGGACCGCTTCCGGTTCGCGAACCACCTGCGTGCACGCATCGAGGTGACCGACGGACCCGACGGACCGACCATCACCGCGGCCGAGTACTGCGGCGAGTCCCAGATCGGCTCGACCACGGTCCGGGCGGCCGGCCGTGAGGTCACCTTCGCCGCGATCGCCATGGAGGAGCTGCGCGCCGAGCCGGAGCTGCTCGGTGACCGGGTGCGGTTCGTGCAGACCTACGGCGGGCGCACCGCCCTGCCCACACCTCGCCGCGTGAACCGTGCGCCGTACGTGCAGTTCGCCGCTCCACTCGTCTGGACGACGCTGGCGCTGACCCTGCACGTCGACGGCTCGGCGACCCACGAGGTCGTCGGGGCGAGCCGCTTCCCCCGCCACTGGATCTACGGGTCCGACGGCGAGCTCGTCGAGAAGGTCGGCCAGGCCGACTTCAAGGACTGGTACCGGCACAGCTTCGGTCGCCACAGCCCATGGGGTGACGAGGACTCCCCCGCCTTGGTGACGCAGGTGGAGACCGCGCTCGAACGCCAGATCTCGCACCTGGTCATGCGGGGCGAGCAGCCACCGCGCATCGTCACCGCCCACGAGGGCGACGAGGTGCTGCGACAGGGCGCACCCGGCGGGCAGATCCACCTCCTGCTCGACGGCGTGCTGCTCATCGAGGTCGACGGAGAACCCGTCGCCGAGGTCGGGCCCGGCGCCATCCTCGGGGAGCGCTCCCTGCTGGAGACCGGACGGAGCACCGCGACCGTGCGGGCCGTCACGCGGTGCCGCCTCGCGATCGCCGCGACGGGCACGATCGACCGTGACATGCTGTCGGCCGTGAGCCAGGACCACCGACGTGAGGACCTGCCGGACCCCTCGGCGAGCCCCGTGTGACCGGTCGTCCTGGAGCGGGGTCCGAGCACGTCGCGCAGGGGTCCGCCGCGTTCCGAGTGCGCCTGCTGGGCGTGCGCGGGTCGACGCCAGCGCCGGGCGAGCGCTTCGCACGGGTCGGCGGCCACACCTCCTGCCTTGCCGTCGCCCCGCCCGGCGACGACCCGGCCGGACGCTGGCTCGTGCTCGACGCGGGCACCGGCTTCCGGGGGCTCGCGGAGGTGCTCGGCGATCGCGCCCTGGACGCGGACGTGGTGCTGACCCACCTGCACTGGGACCACATCCAGGGCCTGCCCTTCCTGCGCAACGCCGACCGCCCCGACGCCCGGATCGACCTGTGGATCCCGGCGCCCGAGGCCGAACCCGGGGTCGCCCCCGAGGATGTCGATGCGGCTGCGCTGGAGCTGCTGGCTCGTGGCTTCGCCCCGCCTTCCTTCCCGATCCGCCCCGACGAGCTGGGCGGCACCTGGCGCTTCCGCGCGCTGCGGCCTGGTCCCCTCGACGTCGCAGCTCCCGACACCTGTGCCACCGCCGTCGAGGTTCGCCACAAGGGCGGCGTCACCGTCGGCGTCCGCGTCGAACGAGGTGGGCGCTCGCTCGCCTACGTTCCCGATCACTGCGTGGGCCGGGCGAGCCGGCGAGACCTCGAGGGGGTTCGGGAGCTGTGCGCGGGCGTCGACGTGTTGCTCCACGACTCGCAGTACGTCGAGCACGAGCGTGCGATCGCCGACGACTTCGGGCACTGCACGGCGACGGACGCCGTCGATCTCGCCGTCTCGGCGGGGGCCGCCCGCCTCGTGCTGATCCACCACGCGCCGGGACGCGACGACGCGTCGATCTCCGACGTCGTCGACGAGGCAGCGGCGAGGATCGCCCATCTGGGCTCGGCGCTCCGCCTCGAGCTCGGGACCGAGGGACAGCTCCTCGAGGTGTAAGTCGATCGTCCTTCGATGTTGATCTATTGACTTTCGATAGATTCGCGCTGATGATCGACACATGCTGACATCCCGCTACACCGTCGTGCCGCTCCGGATCCTGCTCGTGCTGCTCTTCGCCCTCATCGGCCTGTTCCAGGTCATGAGCATGCCGGGCCAGTTCCGCCACATGGCCGAGGAGGACCCCGACATGGCGTACCTCCGCTGGCCGCTCACCGCGATCTCGGTGCTCGTCCTGCTGTGCGTCCAGGTCGTGATCGTGTGCACGTGGAAGCTGCTCACGATGGTGCAGGAGGACCGCATCTTCAGCGACCGGGCGTTCGTCTGGGTCGACGCGATCGTCGGCGCGATCGGCGTGGCCTGGGTGGTGATCGCCGGGCTCTTCCTCTACGTGGGCTTCACCGCCGACGACCCGGGCGTGCCGCTGCTGCTCACGCTCGTGCTGCTCTTCGGCGCGGTGCTCGGGATGCTGATCCTGGTGATGCGGGCCCTGCTGCGGCAGGCGACCGCGCTGCGCAGCGACATGGAAGCGGTGATCTGATGGCCATCGTCGTGCGCATCGACGTCGAGCTCGCCAAGCGGAAGATGAGCGTGGGCGACTTCGCCGAGCAGGTCGGCCTCACCCCGGCGAACGTCGCGGTGCTGAAGAACGGGCGGGCCAAGGCCGTGCGCTTCAGCACCCTCGACGCCATGTGCCGGGTGCTCGAGTGCCAGCCGGGCGACCTGCTGGAGTGGGTCGAGGACGACTGACCCGACCGCACCACCTCCCGCTGCCACACTGGCGGCGGGTGGTGGAGGCAGGTGGGTCGTCGTCGGAACGTTGTCCTGGCCGTCGCGCTCGTCGCCGTGCCCACGAGCGGAGGGTGCGCACGCGGCGATCGGGCGTCGGGGCCGCCGCAGGTGCACGAGCAGCCGCCGGCGTGGCTGGACACCGCGTCCTTCGCTGCGCTTGGCGCTGACCTCGCCGCCGTCGGCGACTCGACCGGCGACGTCCGCCCGCAGGCCCGCCGACCGGACGGGACCTGGATCGACCTGCCGATCCTGCCTCGCCCCGGCCGCTACTCCACGGTCGGCGTCGGCAGCACCATCCTGGCGGTGGGCACCCTCTGCTCGACCGACGAGGAGTGCGCACGCGGCAGCTTCCGCATGTACCTGCTCTCCGCCGACCGATCGCACTGGACCGCGCTCAACGCGCCGAACGTCCCCGTCACCGAAGGCCGCGAGATCTACGCGCTCCCGACCGACGGCCCGCACGCCGTGGTCTTCATCGACGACGGCTACTACTCGATCGACGAGGCCGGTCTGGTCACGAAGCTCGATCCACCGGACGACGCGGGGCCGGGGAACCTGTGCGTCGCCGGGGACGTCCTGATCCGGGCGGAGGTGGACGACGGCCCGACGATCGACAGGATCGACACGCGCGACCTCTCGGACCGCGACGGCGACTGGGTCCGCGGCGCACCTCCACCGCCGCCGCCGATGGACGCCGCCGGGCCGGACGGCGTGCTGTGCGGACCGGACGGGATCACCTTGGTGCGGCCCACCACCGAGCGCAGCTTCTCGATGTCGACCGGCACGTGGACGACGGTCGAGTCGAACTACGGCGAGGTCGCCGACGGCGACCCCCTCCCGTGGCATCTCGATGCGGCCGCCTGGACACCGGACGGCGGCACCGCGTTCATCGCGCCGCGATCTCGAGTGCTCGCCCGGACCGGACCGGGGCAGTGGCAGGACACCCTCGTGCCGGGTGCGCAGGTCGTGTCGACCGACTCCGCCGTCCTGGCCGTGACCGACGTGCCAGGTCGCGCGGTCTCGCAGGTCTGGTCGAGCGCATGAGCGCGGACGATCCGAGCGGGAGCCGACGATGCTGGCGGTGACGGCGACCGACGTCCTGTCCGGCATCGCCGCCGGCATCGTCCTCGTCGCCCTCGCCGCGTTCGGCCTCTACCGGTCGCTGCGGAGCGACCGCGAGTTCTGGGAGCAGCGCGCACGGGAGGACGAGTACCACCGGTCACTGCGACCGCCCGACGACGAACCCGACGCGCAGGCCTGAAGCGGTCGCCTGGTGGCTGGGTGCGCAGATCTACCCTGACCCTCGCGGCTCCGGCGCGCGAGCGCGTGCACTCGGCGGAGGACCGAGCGGTCTGAACCCAGCCCGATCTGGGGGACGGCCCGGATGGTCCGACCGGAGGCCGTGCCGGACGATCGTCGACATGACGTCGAACCGACCGACCGATGACGGCAAACTCCGACGGGTCGCCGCCCTCTCGCTCGTTCCCTGGGCGACGTTCGTGGTGGCCACACCTGCCGCCGTGCCGTTCGTCGCGAACAGGTCGGTGGACTGGGAGCAGCTCCCCGGCAGCGCGTTGGGCTACCTCCCGCTGGTCGCGCTGCCGTGCGCCCTGCCGATCGCCGTCGCCCGGCCCGGCTGGATGCGGGCGGTCACGGTGGTGCTGCTGACGGGCGTCTCCGCCGTCGCCGGTGCGCTGATCGTGGTCATCGACGACGCGCAGGCGGGCTTCGCCGTGTTCTACGTGCCGTACGCCGCCCTGGCGCTGACCGTCCTCGTCGCAGTCGCCGGAGCCGTGCAGGACCTCGTGCACCGACGCCGCCGCATCGGGTCCGGGGCCTGGCCCCCGGGCTGATGGTCCGTCGTGACCGGCTCGGCCCGCCGAGATCGATCCTGCGTGAGGGTGGTCGCAGGACGACCAGATCCACGCCCGATCCCGCCGACGCAGGGGCAACCAGGGGGGATCAGGGCGGGTAAGGGGGCGGGGGGGCCACAAGCCCCCGCTGTTGGGG
>JAFAFZ010000578.1 GCA_023423215.1 Actinomycetes bacterium | reverse complement strand
CGCCACCGCCGTCGCGGCCACCACGATGGTCGCCACGCCGTGGAGCGGCGCAACGACGTCCGCGACCGGCGCCGACGCCGTCGTCCAGGCCGCCGCCTCGGACTGGCTGCCGACGGTGCCCATGGTCGGCTTCCAGCTCACCGACGTGTTCGGTCCCGTGCCGGGTGTGACCCAGGTCGACCCGGTCGGCGTCTCGGACGCCGGCGCCGTCGCCGGCGACTACGTCCTGAACGACCGCTCCTACGGCTTCCTCGCGAAGGCGGGCGAGCCCATGAAGGAGCTGGTCGCTGCCGGCGCCCAGAAGGTCGAGATCGACGCCATCTCGCCGGACGGATCGGTCGCAGGTCGGATCTCGACGCCGACCGAGGCCGCCACGGGTTGGATCGGTGTGTGGGTCGCCGATGCCGAGGGCAACCTCGGCGACTTCCAGCGCGTCAGGCCGCTCACCACCCAGTCCGACGGCATCGGCGAGGTCATGGCGATGAACGACCGTGGCGACATGCTCGCCGGCAGTGCCGTCGTTCACCGCGACGGCTCGGTGACCCCGCTCCAGCATCCTGTTCCGAACAGCTTCGATCCGCACTGGTATGGCTGGGACATCAACGCTGACGGCGACGTGGTCGGGACCGCCGACTGGCAGGAGCACGACGGCGCGCCCGATCAGCAGGCGCCGGTGCTGTGGCGTGGCGGCTCCCCATCGATCCTCCCCACCATCGGCGAGTACGAGGGAGCCGCCACCACGATCGGCGACAGCGGTCTGATCGGTGCCTTCGCGCAGACGGAGCGCGGGCGCCAGGGCTACGTGATCGAGGGCGGAGTCGTCGAGCTGCTGGGCCGACCCGAGGACCAGGTGTGGCCCACCGACGTCAACGAGAGCGGCGAGCTGGTCGGCCGCATGGCCACTGCGTCCGGGGCGTCGACCGCCTTCCTGGCCGTCGACGGCGAGCTGCGGGACCTCACCGGGCTGGTCGATCCCGCCGCTCCAGTCGCGCTGCAGACGGCGATCGGCATCAACGCCGACGGCGACATCGTCGGCGATGCCGGCTGGCAGGGCAATGCGACCGCCTACCTGGCGAACGCCGTCAACCCAGTCGTCTTCGTGCACGGCGCCGGCGCCAGCCGACTCTCGCGCACGGTGCCTGCTCCGGGCCCCGAGAGCGACGAGGGCACCGAGTTGTGGATGGCCTGCAGTGAGGACCGCATCGCGCTCAGCCGCTGGCAGGAGGACCTGGACGAGGGTCGTGCGTTCGATGACATCGCCGCGTTCGAACCGCTCGACGACGAGACCTGCTACCGGGCCGATCGCCACATCAACCCGGCACTCGGCGTGTACGACCGCCTGCTCGGCCACCTCGCGGGGCAGGGCTACCGGGAGTACCAGGTCGACGGCGAGCTCTCCCGTTACACCAGCGCGGGCTGCGACCTCACGCAGATGGAGGAGCAGAACCTGCCGACCCTGTTCAACTTCGCCTACGACTGGCGGCTCGACAACGCGCAGAGCGCCGCCAACCTCGCCGACTTCATGGAGTGCGTGCGCAGCTTCTGGCCGAACCGCGACGTGAACATCATCACCCACTCGATGGGCAGCCTCGTCGCACAGCGCTACCTCGTGGACGCCGGGTTCGCCGCCCCCGTCGAGCGCCTCATCACCTTCGGCGCTCCGTGGCTCGGCGCACCGAAGCTCGTCAACGTGCTGCACACGGGTGACTTCGCCCCGTGGCCGGTCAACGGCGACGCCGAGACCGTGCGTCACATCGTCGGCAGCTTCCCCGCAGCCCACCAGCTGATGGCCGGGCCGTACTACCACGACCTGGCCGAGGTGCCGGTGATGCGCGAGGACGGCTGGAACATCAACCACGACGGACGCAGCTTCGAGAGCTACTCCTTCGGTGACCTGTCCCGCCAGCTGGACGCCGACAACCCCACGTTCCAGCCGGGCACCACCGCGATGAACTTCCAGATCCGCAGTGGACAGGCGGACTGGCGACAGCTGGACACCGACGTGGACATCACCCACGTCGTCGGGCTCCAGGCCGGCCGCAACACGATCGGCAGCGTCGTCGCCCGCAACCGCGTCGTGTGCACCCTCGGCATCTTCGACTGCGAGTCACGCAACGTCATCGAGCAGGAGCTCGTGTGCGGTGACGGCACCGTGCCGCACGTGAGCGCCACCCGAGTCGGTCTCGGGCAGGACCTGAACGCCGAGGACGCCGAGATCATCGTCCTGCCCTCGTCGTCGACCGGTGACAACTTCGATGCCGAGCACACGGGTGTGACGGGCAACTCGATCGCGCTCGCCGAGCTCGACCACCTGCTGCGCACGCCGGCCGACTCGGACCAGCCGGGCAGCTACCGCGGGCCGATCGGTCAGGCCGGTCAGGACCTGGGCGTCTGCATCTCCTCCGAGCAGGGTCTGGCCGCCGCTGACGCCCCCGCCGGCCCCGACGCCGAGCACGCGCTGCGCTACGTGCGCCTGCTCGGCGGCACCGACGTCGTCGTGCGCGACGGGCAGGGCCACGAGACACCGACGAACGCCGACTCGAACGGCGTCGTCCCCGGCGTCACCCAGTTTCTCTCCAACGTGCCCGACGCCGGTCTGACGACACTGCCGCTCAGCGACACCGAGACCTACCGGCTGTCGTTCCGGGCGACCGGCGAGCCGCTGCAGCTGGAGCTGCTCGACGGCACCCAGCAGTCGCCCAGCCGCGCAGTGCGCTGGACCGACGTCGACGTGCCCGAGGGTGCGGCCGAGCTGGAGCTCCGGCCCACCGGCACCGCCACGCTGCGGGTGGACACCGACGACGACGGCGAGGCGGACGAGGTCGTCGAGGCCACGACCGACGTCAGCGGCCCCGACGCGGCCGACGTCACGGCCCCCGAGCTGACCGTCAGTGCGTTCGGCCGTGGTGCCCAGCGTCGCTTCGCCGTCTCGGCGACCGATGCCGGCACGGGCGTCGACCAGGTGTTCGTCTCGACCGGCGAGCGCTTCGCCGCCTACGACGGTCCGATCGCCGCCCCCGCGGGTGCGACGACGTTGCAGGCGTTCGCCACGGACGCGGCAGGCAACCGCTCGCCGATGACCGAGGTCGCGCTGGCCGAGGTGCCGACGACACCCTTCACGCTCGCCGAGCGCACCCCGACCCCGAACGACCGGGGCTGGAACGACGGCCCGGTGACCGTCGGGCTCTCGGCCCAGGCGGATGGCGGCGTTGCCTCGATCACCTGGTCCGCGACGGGAGCGCAGTCCGCACCGGAGACGACCGTCGCCGGGTCCTCGCTCAGCGTCCCGGTCTCCACGCCGGGCGTCACGACGCTGACCTACCGGGCGACCGGCGCCGACGGCACCGTCGAGCCCACCCGCACCCACGTGGTGCGCATCGACGTCGACGAGCCGTCGGCACGGCTGCTCACCCCGGTTCCCGACGGCGTCGCGCCGAACCTGGACCGCGTCGCCGGCACCGCCGCCGATGGCACCGCCGGCGTGCAGTCGGTCGAGGTCGAGCTGCGAGACGCCCGCGGTCGCTACTGGGACGGCTCCCGTTGGCGCGACGAGTCGTCCTGGCTGCCGACCGTCGGCGGTGCGCTCTTCGAGCGCCGCAGCGGCAACCCTTCCGGCGCCGACCTGCCACACGGCGGCTACCGCCTGCGCCTGCGCGTCACCGACGCCGCAGGTCATCGCACGACGACCGAGGTGCAGCGGGTGACCGTGTCGCCCGATGCCGCCTGGAAGGTCACCGAGCTCGCCGACCCGACCGACGCCAACCAGCACACCTCGGCCTCGGCCCTGAACGACCGCGGCGTCGTGATCGGCACCGGGAGTCGTCGCACCGATGACGGTCCCACGATCCGCTGGAGCGGTGGTGCTGCCGAGCGCATCGGGATCCCTCTCGGACTCCAGACCGAATCGGTCGGTGACGACGGCACGATCGTCGGCTCGCTGTCGTCCAGCGTCGGCAGCCTGCAACCGGTCACCGTCTCGTCGGTCGACGTGGTGACCCCGCTGCCGTTGGCAGCCGGGCACGGCACCGGCCAGGCGTTCGGTCGCAACACCGCCGGCGCCGTCGTCGGCACGTCCGGGAGACTGCCGGTGGAGTGGGACGGCGCCGGGGTGCACACGCTGCCGCTGCCCTGGACGGGCACCGGCGAGGCCTACGACGTCAACGACGCCGGCACCATCGTCGGCTCGGCTGCCGAGACGCGACGGTTCGGAGACGGTCCGACCGAGGCGCTCGCGTGGACGGCGGACGGCGTGCGCCGGCTGGGCACCCTCGCCCGGCCCGACCTGTTCTCGAGCCGAGCGCTCGCCATCAACGACGTCGGCGTCGCCGTCGGTTGGTCCGACAGCGAGAGCCACCGGAAGGCGGTGATGTTCGTCGACGGCCAGGTGCGCGACCTCGAACCGGGCATCGGCACACGTGGCTCGCGAGCGATCGACATCAACGACCGCGGACAGATCGTCGGCATGTACATGCCTCGGACGTCATCGACCGAACGACCCTTCCTGCTCGAGGAGGGTGGCGTCCCCGTGGACCTGAACACGCTGCTCCCGGCCGGCTCCGGCTGGGTGCTCGAGACGGTCAACGACATCAACGAACACGGCCAGATCGTCGGGTTCGGCATGCTGGACGGGGTGCCGCGTGGCTTCCTGCTCAGCACGGTGCACGCACCGGTGGCCGAGGACGTGGCCGTGACCACGCCCGGGCGAGAGGTGGGCATCGAGCTCGACGGCTGGGACGCGGACGTGAGCGATCAGCTCACCGCCGAGGTGGTCGACGGTCCGGACCACGGCACCGCCGAGCTGTCCGCCGACGGCACCGTGCGCTACCGGCCCGAGCGTGGGTTCCGCGGTGAGGACACCTTCACCTACCGGGTGCACGACGGCACCTTCGCCTCGAACATCGCCACCGTCACGGTGGCGGTGACCGAGCCGGAGGATCCGGAGGAGCCCGAGAACCTCCCGCCGACCGCATCGCTCGCGGCGCCCGCCTCGGGCGAGGAGGGCACCTCGGTCCCGCTCGACGCCTCGGCGTCGACGGATCCAGATGGCGACCCCGACGGGG
>JAFAFZ010000535.1 GCA_023423215.1 Actinomycetes bacterium | reverse complement strand
CGCTCCCCTCCTGTACGTCGTCTTTACATGAGCCATCGGCCCCGGACCTCCTCGGAGGTCGGTCCGGGGCCGATCGAGCTCACCTTCCCAGGACGTCGCGCACCTTGCCGACCACGGCCTCGGCCGCCTGGGTGGCCTTCTGCGCCAGCGAGCTGTTCGCCTGGCCGAGGACCATCTGCTGCTGCATCTCCACCGCCCACTCGAGGTGCTCCTCGGAGGCCGGCATGACGGCCTCTGCGGTGCCCAGCAGTGCGGTCCGCACGTCGGACTCGCCGAGGCCCGCGCCGAGCGTGCGGATCAGCGAGGCGTTGGCCACGCACAACGTGGACGCCAGGAGCACCGCCTCGACGCCCTTGAGCTCGACGGTCAGCTGATCAGCGCTCCCCGAGAGCAGGAACGCGGACAGGATCCGGGTGTCGATCGCCTCGGTCATGCGAGCCGGGTGGCTCGCGTACGCAACGGGGATGCCCAACTGCTCGGCGAGCCCTTCGTACGCCGCCACCGCGGTCGACGCGTCCTGCTGGAACTGGTGGAACTTGTGCTTCGCAGCAGGGTTGTTCGTCTGGGCCTCGAGCGCCTTGAACAGGCTGACGCCGCAGCGCTCGTGCGTGGTGCACGAGGCGATCAGGTCGGCGACGAAGGGGCCGTTGAGCCCAGAGCCGTCGGCCACCGCAGCAAGGGCCTCGTCGGTGATCTGGCGCTCCGGGTTCACCACCATCATCGGGCCGGCCTTCGCCGTCGCCCCGGTGTCCCAGGTGACGGGTGTCTGGATCGTGTCGGTCATGTCGCTCCTCAGCTGACCGGCTGCGTCTCACGCAGCCGCTCGATCGGATGGGGTCCTTCTGTCTCGAGGCGGTACTCCTCGCCGAACTGCTCGCGGTGGAGGTCGATGACCACCTCCGTCGGCACCTCGGCGGCGTTGACGATGCCCTGGTACTGCTCGTACCGGCTGTGCGGCGACGCTCCGTACTCGGTCCGATCCGTCGTCATGTCGACCTGGGACGCGAGCACCTGGCGCACGTACTCCTTGTTCGACTCGAAGGTCACCGCGCTGGGCAGCGTCGCCGGCAGGCCGATCTCCTCGGGCTCACGGCCCTCGTAGCGGCGCATCAGGTCGACCGCGGTCTGGAGCTGCGTGATCTCCATGTTCAGGTGGAGCTCCCAGAGCGCCTTGATCCGCTCATCGGACTCCTGCTCCATCATGGAGTTGTAGAGGTAGACCTCGTTGTACTTGTGCCAGACCAGGTTCTCGCCCCAGGTCATCGCGGGATCCAGCAGCGACTCGTACTGGGTGACGTGCTGCTCCTCGATCTCCTTGATCTCGGCGTAGAGGCCGCGGGCGATGGGCTCGAGCGGGCGGTTGCCGATCGTCATGTAGAAGTTCATCACGGCCTGCTCGGCCGCCACGATCGTCAGTGCGTTCAGCTTGGTCTGGGGGTGCGCCGAGTGGCCCTCCACGTGGCAGCGCACGTCGTCGAGCGGGTGTCGGTGCTCCTGGATCGTGGGCCGTCCCGGCATCACCTCGGTCAGCGCGTCGACGATGCGCTCGGCCTTCTTGCCCTCGAGCATCTCGTAGAGGTTGGCGTAGCGGTACAGGTGGTCGAAGTCCTCGAGCAGCCCGAAGTCGAGGGTCTGGCGCACGTAGGGGTCGGGCTCGTTGCGGGCGAGCCAGGCGGTGAGGTCGACCGCCTCCTGCTCGTAGCCGAGGGTCAACTCGAGCGTCGTCTCCTCACCCGGCACCAGCCCGGCGACCGAGGTCTGCTGCTGCTGGTCGGTCCGACGGGACACCGCGAGCGTCTCGCGGATCTCCGCCACGTTCGTGTTCCGGGCGAACTGGTGCGAGAACAGGATCGACTCGAACTCGACGCCGTTCATGAGGATCACGCGGCAGCGGGTGTACGGGTCCACGGTCTCGTTGTCGTAGGGCTGGATGTTCAGCTCCGACCAGTTCCTGAGCTGCTGGTCGATGGGGATGCCACGCTGCTGGAGCGGGTCGAAGGTCATGGCGGAACTCCTCGGAGGTCGGCGTTCGGGGACGCGCGCTCGCCTACCCGACGCAGCGCAGTCCAGACGCGCCGAGCCGGGTGATCCTCAGAAGCGCTTGACGAGCAGCACCACGTCGTCGCGGTGCGTCTCGGGCTGCAGGTCCCGCAGCAGCCCGTCCGCGATCTCCTGGACCGCCCGGTCGCCCAGGCGGACGGCCGACTCGGCCAGGCGGTCCAGGCCCAGGTCCAGGTGCTCGCCGCGACGCTCGACGAGACCGTCGGAGTACAGGACCATGATCCCGTCGCCGCCGTCGACCGCTTCGGTCGTCTCGGTGCGGGCGATGCCGGCCACCGCGGCGAGCGGTGGCCCGCCGTTGGCCTCGAGCCAGCGCGGACCGCTCCCGTCGACCACGAGGGGCGGCGGATGCGCGGCGCGGGCGTAGGTGAGCAGGTGTGCCTCGCGGTCGTACACCGCGCAGACCACGGTCGCTCCCAGCGCGCCGTCGAGCCGTGCCGCGAAGGTGTCCAGGCCCTCGAGCACCTCGGCCGGCGAGCGTCCCTCGAGCAGCATCGCCCGGGTCGCGGCGCGCAGCTGCGCCATGACGGTGGCCGCCTCGAGGCCGTGGCCGACCCAGTCGCCCACGACCAGGCCGCGCCGCCGCTCGTCCAGGTCGATCACGTCGTACCAGTCGCCGCCGACGGCCAGGTTGCTGGTGGCGGGCAGGTAGCGGGCGGCGATGGTGGGCAGGTCGCTCGCCGGCGAGAGCATCGCCGCCTGGAGCGTGTCGCTGATGTGGCGGTACTGGCCGAGCTCGACGCTGCGCCGGTAGGCGCCGTCCAGGGCCGAGGTGATCGTCTCGGCGAGCACCTGGACGAAGCGCCGGTACTCGGTGTCGTAGGGACGCTGCGGGTTCAGGCCGATCACGACCGCGCCCGCGAGGCCGCCGAACGTGCCGCCGATCGGGAGCGCGACCAGGTCGGCCGGCAGCTCCTCGGAACCGTCGCCGAGCACCACCGGGGCGCCGTCGATGACCGAGTCGAGGTCCACGCGGCCACGCGGCGAGACCTCGTCGCGCCGGTTGGACGCCATCAGGACGATGTCCTGTCCGATGCGCAGGAACACGTCGACCGAGGGCACGTCGGCGGCGTGCTGGGCGAGCGCCCGCACCGCGGCGACGCACGCGTCGGTGACCTGCTCGACGCCGACGAGGGCGGCGTTGAGGGCGGTGACGCACTCGAGGCGGCGCTGGGCGATGACCTTCTCGGTCGTCTCGGTGACCAGGTCGAGCACGCCGCAGATCGACGAGCCGTCGTAGAGCGGGCTGTAGGAGTAGATGAAGAAGCACTCCTCGGGGAAGCCGTTGCGCTCCAGCACCATGCGCTCGTCGTGGTGCCAGGTCGGCTCGCCCGAGTGCATCACGGCGTCGAACAGCGGTCCGATGCGGTCCCACACCTCGGGCCAGACCTCGGCCGCCGGTGCACCCAGCGCGGCGGGGTGCTTCGCGGTGCCGAGGATGGGCCGGTAGCCGTCGTTGTAGATCTTGATGAGCTGCTCACCCCACACGACGAGCGCGGGG
The DNA here is from genome assembly GCA_023423215.1 of Actinomycetes bacterium. Taxonomy (GTDB): domain Bacteria; phylum Actinomycetota; class Acidimicrobiia; order Acidimicrobiales; family Microtrichaceae; genus JAFAFZ01. Next base: position 1,376 of record JAFAFZ010000535.1, on the reverse strand, counting down.
AAGTTCGTCGTGAGGCAGATCGACACGGCGGACCGCAGCCCCTCGGGCCACTCGGCCGGCGGACCGAGCGGCGTCCCGGCCCAGTCGTGGGCCAGCACGGCCCGGCCCATCTCGGAGTTGCCTGCGACGGCCGACAGCCACGCGTCGTCGGATCCCATGTCGGGGTGCAGCGTAGCGGTGCCGCCGCAGGTGCTCAGCCGACCTCGGCGCGGAACGCCGCGACGGTGGCGCCCAGGTGGTCCTCGAGCTCGGCAGGGTCGTCGGGCAGGGCGCCGCGCACGCGGAAGTCCGTGACGCCCGCCTCGACCAGCTCGCCGATCCGTGCCAGGTCCTTCGGCAGGGTGCCGGCGACCGACAGCGCATCGGCCGAGCGTCCGGCGTCGTCCATCGCCTGCCGCAGCAGCGCGATGCCCGGCGCAGGATCCGCCGCGTCGTCACCCCATGGGATCCACCCCGACCCGAACCGCGCCAGGCGCGAGCGCACCCGCGGGTTCGTCGAGCGGCCGCTGACCCAGACGGGTACGCCGCCGTCCTGGACCGGCTTCGGCATCTGGTGGACGGGGCCGACCCCGTCGAGCTCGACGACCGGTTCGCGCCAGAGGCGCTGGCACAGGTCGAGGGACTCGTCGAGCAGCCGGCCGCGGTCCTCGAACGAGAGGCCGGCGGCCTCGTACTCGGCCCGCTGCCACCCGACGCCGACGCCGACGTCGACGCGTCCGCCGCTCAGCACGTCCAGCGTCGCGAGCGTCTTGGCGAGCACCACCGGCCGTCGCAGCGCCGCGATCAGGATGCCGGTGCCCAGTCGCACGCGGCTCGTCCGCCCGGCGAGGACCGAGAGCACGGTGAGCGGTTCCAGCCAGTGCCCATCCGGTCCGGTGGGCTGGCGACCCCCGGCGACGCCGCCCGTCTCGGGTCGGCCGTAGTCGTCGAGAGCGTCCCCGAAGAGCACGTGGTCGACCACCACGACGCGGTCGACGCCGGCGCGGTCGGCCGCCTCGGCGGTCGTCAGCAGCGGTCCCCAGGTCCCGGGGTCGTCGGCGGAGAAGTTGCGGAGGCTGATCGAGAGCTGCGGTCGCGGCGACATGGACTCAGGCTGCCAGATCCGGACCGTCGGGCGGTCCGTGTCGTTCTGGTGCTGGTCCACCCCCGAGGGTGATCGGCGTTTCGCGCGGTCCGCAGTCGGGTAGCGCAGAGCGACATCGATCAAAGGGGTTGAGTGGCCGCAACGGCGTTCCGACACAGCGACAGCGGCACCGACGAGTCGCTGTGGCGCGAGCACCTGCGCTCGAGCCGCGTCGTGCACGTGGGTGAGCTCCTGGGCGGCCGTGCGGTGGTGGTGGCGCCGCACCCCGACGACGAGTCGCTCGGCGCCGGCG
>JAFAFZ010000479.1 GCA_023423215.1 Actinomycetes bacterium | reverse complement strand
TCCCGGGTCCGCAGGAACAGGGGGGTTGATGAAGCAGCACTGGGTGCGCAGCGCCGTGGCCATGGGTCTCGGCGTGCTGCTCGCGACGTCGTGCGCCAGCACGTCGAACGACGAGTCGAGCGGATCGGGAGGATCCGACTCGGGTTCGTCCGGGAGCGGCGAGGTCCGGGGCGTGACCGAGGACTCGATCACGATCGGGTCGCTCAGCGAGGCCAAGACCTACACCGGCATCGACATGGGCGCACAGGCCCGCTTCGAGCGTGCGAACCGCGATGGGGGCATCCACGGCCGTCAGATCGACTTCGTCGGCCTGAAGGACGACGGCCAGGACGCCGGCCGCAACCTGGACCAGGCGCGTGAGCTCGTCAACTCCGACGAGGTGTTCGCCGTCGCGCCGGTCGTCTCGCAGTACTTCCTGCCCCAGAGCAGCGACTTCCTGGCGCAGAGCGAGGTGCCCTTCGTGGGTTGGGGCTTCATGCCCGGCTTCTGCGACAACGACTACGGCTACGGCTTCAACGGCTGCCTCATCGGCCAGGAGTACGTGAACACAGCGTTGGTCGACCCCGTCATCGAGGCCACGGGCAAGGAGGCCTCGGAGCTGAAGGTCGCCATCCAGACCGGGGACGACGCCGCGGGCAAGTCCGGCGCCGCGCAGTACGCCGCCACCCTCGAGGAGCGGGGTGCCGAGGTCGTGTACCAGGAGTCCACGATCGCGACCGCCAACCAGACGACGGACTACTCGCCGTTCGTCCAGGCGGTGCTGGCGACCGATCCCGACCTGGTCTACGCGTCGGCCCGCTTCGCGGACGTGATCGGCTTCTCGGGCGCGATGCGCCAGGCCGGCTTCGAGGGTCCCATCGTCAACTTCGTCGGCTACGTGCCCGGCCTGCTCGACGCGCAGCCGTCGGTGGCACAGGCGCTCCAGGGGTCGTGGGTGAACTCCCAGATCCCGCCGTCCGAGTCGGACTCGCCGGCCATCGAGCAGATCCACGAGGACCTCGAGGCCATCGGCGAGGATCCGTTCATCTCGCTGGGCGCCGCCCTCGGGTACTGGAGCGCAGACGTGCTGGTGCAGCAGCTCGAGGCGGCGGGCGAGGACCTGACGCCCGAGGCGTTCCAGAGGGCGATGGAGGACTTCACCTACGAGCCCATGGACGGTGGCATCGGTCCGGTGAGCTTCCCCTCGGACAAGAACGCACCGACGCCGTGCTCGGCGATCGTGGCGATCGAGGACGCCAAGTACGAGGTGCTCGAGCCCATGGCTTGCTACGAGACCTTCCCGGTCGGCGGCTGACGCCGTCGAGCCCCCCCCCCCGTGGCCGCCCCCGCCGCCGGGGGGCCGCCCCCCCCCCCGGCTCGACCTCGACCCACTCACCTGGAGGGTGGATGGAGCAGTTCCTGAACCTGGTGATCACCGGTGCGGTCACCGGCGCGATCTTCTCGCTCGTCGCGAGCAGCCTCGTGCTGTCCTACAGCGCCTCGGGCATCTTCAACCTGAGCTACGGCGCCGTCGCGTTCCTCTCCGCGTACCTCTACTTCGAGCTGACCGCCGGCCTGGGCTGGCCGGTCGGCATCGCGGCCGTGGTGGTGGTGGGCGTGTTCGCCCCGCTGCTCGGCTGGACGCTCGACCGCCTGGTCTTCCGGCGGCTGGCCTCGGCAGCGGACGGACCCAAGATCATGGCGACCGTCGGCCTGCTCGTCGCGCTGCCGGCCCTGGGCCGCTGGATCGTGGAGCGGCTGGTCGACGACGCGGGGTGGCAGATCCCCCTCGGTGACAACGTCTACTCGGTGCCCGGTCTGGGCCCGACGCCGAAGCGCACGTACTCGCTGCCCTTCGGCACCATCGTCGACTCGAACCAGCTCATCGTGTTCGGCGCGGCGATCCTCGTCGCGATCGGCCTGTGGTACCTGCTGCGGCGCACCCGGCTCGGCCTGCACATGCGTGCGCACGTCGACCGCCCGGCCCTGGCGGCGTACCGCGGCATCGACGGCGCCAGGACGTCATCGATCACGTGGATGCTGGCGACGATGCTCGCCGCGCTCGCCGGTGTGATCGGCGCGCCGGTCCTGAACAGCCTGGACCCGCTCACCTACAACACGGTGCTGTTCGTCGCGGCGTGCGCCGCCGTGCTGGGCGGGTTGCGCTCGATCCCCATCGCCTTCGCCGGCGGACTCGTGCTCGGCGTCGCCCAGAACCTGGTGCTGACCTACGCGACCTTCGCCAAGAACATCACCGGCTTCAACGCGTCGGTCCCGTTCGTGCTGCTGCTCGGCGGGTTGCTCTGGATGAGCCGCAAGGGCGAGCGTCGTGCGGGCAGCGTCGCCGACACCGCTCCGCCGATCGACCCCAACGCAGACCTGCCGGTGTGGCGTCGGCGCCTGCCGTGGGTGCTCTCCGGCGGTGCGCTCGTGATCTACGTCGCGTTCCTGGCCGACGCGTTCTGGGCGGGCCTGATCGCCCACGGTCTGGCGCTCTCGCTGATCTTCCTGTCGTTCGTGGTCGTCACCGGCATCGGCGGCATGGTCAGCCTGGCCCAGGCGGCGTTCGTGACCGCCGCCGCGCTCTCGACGGGCATGCTGCTCGCACGGGGCTGGCCGCTCGGGCTGTCGATGCTGGGCGGCGTCGCGACCGCGGTCGTGCTCGGCGTGCTGTGCGCCCTGCCCGCCATCCGCCTGAGCGGCCTGTCGCTGGCGCTCGCGACGCTCGCCCTCGCGTTCGTGGGCGACCGCGTGCTGTTCGCCTGGGACGCGTACCGCAACGCCACCTCGGGGTGGACCATCCCGCGGCTCGCGATCGGCCCGATCGACCTGGCCGACGACCGGACGATGGCGTTGGTGCTGCTCGCGCTGATCCTCGGCGTGTGCCTGCTGATCCGGAACCTGCGGACCTCGGTGAACGGCCGGGCGATGATCGCCGTGCGCTCCAGCGAGCCGGCCGCGGCGACGGTGGGCGTCTCGCCGCTCACCACCAAGCTCAAGATCTTCGCCATCTCCGCCGCGATCGCGGGGGTCGGCGGCGTCCTGCTCGCCTCGTTCAAGCAGTCGGCAACCAGCGTGAGCACGCCCGCCGAGTCGGGGCTGCTGTGGCTGGCGACCGTGGTGCTCTTCGGCATCCGCCGGCCCGCCGGTGCGATCCTGGCCGGGCTCGCGGTGGTCATCAGCCCGCAGATCTGGCAGGAGATCTCGCTGTTCGGCTGGGACGGTCACCAGTCGTCCTACCTGCCGGCGATCCTCTTCGGGCTTGGCGCAGTGACGCTGTCGAAGAACCCCGAGGGCATCCTGGCGGTGACCGCCACCCAGAACGCCGCCCGCCGCGCCCGCTGGCGTGCCCGTGCGGCCGCACGACGGGGCGGGACCGTGGCGCCCGAGCCCACGATCGCATCGCCCGCAACCACTG
>JAFAFZ010000468.1 GCA_023423215.1 Actinomycetes bacterium | reverse complement strand
GCGGCGGGTCGTGCGAAAGGGGGATGCGACGACCCGCCGATCGGCGGTCAACCCATGGGGATGACCTCGTAGCAGGTCATCGGGACGATGGGCTCGTAGGCCTCGCCCTTCGCCTGCACCATGGCGGCGCACGGCGTGGGCTGGCTGTGGTCACGAGGGAACTCGACGGGGCCGATGCCCTGCGGGTCGCCCCACGGCTCGTAGGTGAAGCCGCCGTTGATGACCTCGTCGAACTTCTCCGGCGTCAGGTCCTTGCCCACGGCCTCGAGCATCTGGACCATGACGTCGGCGGCCCAGTACCCGATCGACGTGGCGAAGCCGATCTCGGGCGACTCACCGATCGCCTCGAGGTCCTCCTGGATCTGCTCGATCGCCGAGCCGCCGAACTCCTGGGGCAGCCACTGGGTGTTGACGTAGGTGCCGTCGATCGCCGCGGCCACCTCGGGCTGCGACTCGAGCAGACCGGGGACGTAGGTGAGGTAGTTCATCGTGGCGCCCTCGTAACCGGCGGCGGACAACGCCCCGGTGAGGCCGACGGTGTTGTTGAACAGCGTGATCATCGCGACCGCGGTGGGAGCGTCGCCGTCGTCGGAGCTCATGATCTTCTCGACGAACGGCGTGAAGTCCGTCGCGTCGGTCGTCGGCATCGTCGCGTCCTCGTACACGACCTCGACGTCCGCGTTCTCGAAGGCCGCGACGAGCAGGTCCACCCCGACCTTGCCGTTGTCGGCGTCGTAGCCCTGGACCGCGACGGTGTCGCCCGAGCCCAGGTCGAGCGCCTCGACCAGGGTGTCGGCGAGCGACGTGTTCGACACGTCCCCGGCTGGTGGGTTGGTGCAGCCGTTGAACCCGAACCCGAAGCTGGTGTCGCAGAAGCCCGGCATGAAGCCCCAGCCGACGAACGGCACCTTCTCCTCCTCCAGGAAGTCGGACGACTGCGGGAGGAGGCCCTGGCCGATGGCGGGAACGATCGCGAAGACCTCGTCCTGCTGCACCAGGCTCCTGGCCAGGTCGAGGTTCTTGGTCGGGTCCTCGCCGTCGTCGCGGGTGCCCAGGTAGTCGATCGTCCGGCCGTGGATGCCGCCGTCGCGGTTGACCCGCTCGAAGCGCGCCTGCGCGCCGAGGTCCGCGCCGGCGTACCCGCGGGCGCTCGTGGTCTGGGCGGTGAGCCCCGCGATCCGGATCGTCGTGTCGGTCACGCCGCGCGCCGTGGAGTCGCCTCCCCCGGAGCCGCTGCCGCCCGACGAGGACGTGTCCTCGTCGCTGCTGCAGGCTGCCGCCACGAGCAGGACGGCGACGAGGATCGCCGCGAGCAGGCGCGACGAACTACGGGTACTTCTGGACATCGGATCCCCCCTGGAGAATCGGTCGATTGGTGTGGAGTGAGCTGCGCCGACCGCTCGTCCGAGCGGTGATCACACGGGTCCCCCGACCCGTCGCCCCGACCGCTCCGGGTGGAGCAGGTCGACGACCTCGGCACTGCGGAGTCAAGCACAGCTGGCCGACCCTTACAACCGTTCGTTCTGTTCGAACGCCGACAGAACGAACAGTTGTAAGTCTGTCACAGAACGTGTAGGAGTGTGACGGACGTCATCCCCGAGCGAGGAGCCAACGACATGGCCCGACGACTGTCCGGCAAGGTCGCGATCATCACGAGCGAGGTCATCCGCTGCCGAGGGGGCCAGCTGAGCCACCTGCCGCACCACGCCCAGCTGGTCGCTGCCGCTGCGACCACGACGCGGTCGGCCTGAGCGTGCCCGACCCGGCCCCCTGGAGGAGCCCATGAAGTTCTCGATGTCCCTGCCGATCCTCCGCGACGCCGGAACCCGTGACCCCTACGGGAGGACCTTCGAGCTCGCGCGCCTCGCGGAGGACGCCGGGTTCGACACCGCCACCACCGGCCACCACCACTTCCAGCCGGGCATCATGAGCGACCCGCTCACGTTCCTTGCGGCGGTCGCGGCACGCACGACGACCCTCCGGGTGGGCACCGGCATCTTCCAGCTGCCGCTCCACCACCCCGTGCGCGTCGCCGAGCAGGTCGCCACCATCGACGAGATGTCGGGCGGCCGCATCTCGCTCGGCGTCGGACTCGGCTGGTCGGCGCTCGAGTACGAGACCTTCGGTGGCAGCCTGCGCGAGCGGGGTGCACGCATGGAGGAGGCGCTCGAGATCCTGCGACTGGTCTGGGCCGGCGAGCGCACGTCGTACGACGGCAGGTTCTGGAGCTTCGACGAGCTCACGGTCTACCCTCGCCCGGTCCAGCAGCCGCACCCACCGTTGTGGGTCGCCGGCGTGGCGGACGCCGCGGTCCGACGAGCGGCACGCCTCGGCGACGCGTGGCTGTGCGGCCCCGTGCAGTCGCTCGGCGTTGCGACACGCTGCCTGTCGACCTACCGGGCTGAGCGGGCGGCGCTCGGCCGTCCCGACGACTGGATCCTGCGGCGCTACGCGTGGGTCGGCGCCGACCACGAGCAGGTGCGCGACCAGGTGCTGCCCGCGTACGTCGACGGGCTCATGGTGCACTGGCGCGAGTCGACCGAGGACGCCACCGAGCAGGTGCTCTTCGACCGCATCGATCGCGGCGAGCGCGTCGGCCCCGAGGAGATCGCGGAGGATCGGTTGCTCTGGGGCGACCCGGAGCACGTCGTCGGCCAGATCGAGCGGTACCGGGAGGCGACCGGCTGCGAGCACGTGCACGCATCGTTCGGCGCCGGCTTGTCCGCGGAGTTCGGTGACCGGTCCTCGATGGGCGAGTTCGACGAGATGGCCGAGATGATCCAGCTGTTCGGATCCGAGGTCATCCCGGCGTTCCGGTGAGGTCCGCCGGTGACGCGTGACCGCCGAGCGATCGTTTGCGTTCGGCCCGGCGTGATCGCAGAGTAGGGCCGTGCCGAGCCGTCGCGACGAGATCATCGACCTAGCCAGGACCCTGTTCGCCGAACGGGGGTACTCGGTCACCTCGATGCGGGACCTGGCCGAGGTCGCCGGCCTGCAGCCGGGCAGCCTGTACGCCCACTTCAAGTCCAAGGCCGAGATCGTCGCCGAGCTGATGCAGCACTTCTTCGGCGAGCTCCTGCCGGTGCAGCAGGCGGCGCACGACGGTCCCGGCAACGGCGCGGCGCGCCTCGCCGAGATGATCGCCGTCGTCTTCGACGTCTGCCAGCGCAACGAGGCGGAGATCCGCATCATCCACCACGAGTGGAAGACGTTGATCCACCTCGACGAGCTGGCTCCGATGATCGCGCCGAGCGTGGCGGTGCTCGACCTGTGGCGCAACGTCGTCCTGGAAGGCATCGAGGACGGTTCGATCAAGCCGCTGGTCGACGCCGAGTACATGGTGCGGGCCATCACCCACTCCATCCACGGGATCCTCGACGCCGGGCGCTACGAGAACCGCTCGGCACCCAGCCAGGAGCTCACGCCGGTCGAGTTCCTGCAGCTCACCTTCCTGTCGGGCATCGCGACCCGCTCCCCCGCCGCCGTCACGGCGATCTCCCGTCGCCACTCGGCGGCCGCCCGGGCCGCGTCGGACGGCGACGGCGCCGGCC
>JAFAFZ010000378.1 GCA_023423215.1 Actinomycetes bacterium | reverse complement strand
GACGATGCCCGCGACGGCGTGCAGCACGCCGATCACGAGCAGCATCACACCGGCGAAGACCTCGTAGCCCACTGCCCAACTGCTGCGCTGATCCGACATCGGACCCCTCCTCCTGCTCGGACCGGGGACGGCCGATCGGTCCCCGGAGTGGGGGAACCCCCTCCCCCGAGCGGAACGTACACCCGCGGCCCCGCCGTGCGGCGGAGATCGTGGTCGGGCGACTACATCGAGTGCAGCCATGGGCTACCGTCGCCCGCAGCAGCGTCCTTGCCGGACGCACGTTGCAAAGGGGAACCAGATGTCGGACCTGTTCGCGATCGGTGACGACGACCGGGCCACCGCGCCGGTCGCGCTCCACGGGGAGGCCTGAGGTGGGCGATGTGGCGAGCGGACCGGTCGACTACCTGGTCCTGCAGCTCCCGACGGACCGCCGCGACGGCACGATCGCTGCAGCGCTGCTCGACCTGGTCGAGGCCGGCACGGTCACGATCCTCGACCTGATGATCGTGCAGAAGGACGCCGACGGCGTGGTCAGCGGCATCGACCTGGATGCGATCGACGGCGAGCTGCGCGTCTTCGCGGGAGCCCGCTCGGGCCTGCTCGGCGACGACGACCGCGACGAGGCCGGCGCGACGCTCGAGCCCGGCACCACCGCCGCGGTGCTCGTCTACGAGAACGCCTGGGCCCGTGGGTTCGTGACCGCGGCCCGCGCCGCCGGCGCCGAGCTCATCGCGAGCGCCCGGATCCCCGCCGATGTCCTGAACGACGCGCTCGACGCGCTCGACCAGTAGGAGACGACATGCCAGGACTGCTCAGGGGCGTGGCCCGCACCGCGGTGATCGCCGGGACCGCCTCGGCCGTCAACGGACGCGTGCAGCGCCGTCAGGCCGAGAAGTTCGCCGACCGCGACGCCCAGATCTACGCAGAGCGGAACGCCGCCTACCAGCAGCAGGTCGCCGCGCAGGCGCCCGCCGCGCCCGCGCCGGCCGCACCCGCCCCCACCGACACCATCACGGCGTTGCGCCAGCTGGGCGAGCTGCACCAGCAGGGGATCCTGACCGACGACGAGTTCGCTGCGGAGAAGGCGAAGATCCTCGCGTCGTGACGCCGGGGGCGCCGTGGCGCTCCCGGCACCTACCATCCCCCCGTGCCGACCGAGCCGACGCCGTCGCAGTGGGTGTTCCCACCCGTGCACGGTGCCGACCCGGACGGTCCGGTGGCCATCGGCGGCGACCTCGCCCCCGGCACCCTGCTGGCGGCGTACCGCGCCGGGCTCTTCCCGATGCCGATCGGGCGCCGTGGCCGCATCGGGTGGTGGTCCCCCGATCCGCGCGGCGTGCTGCTGCCCGACGGCCTGCACGTCAGTCGCAGCCTTCGACGCTCGATGCGCCACTTCGAGCTGCGCGTCGACACGGCCTTCGAGTCGGTCGTGCGCGGGTGCGCTGATCCGCGCCGGCCGCACGGCTGGATCAACGCGGACGTCCTGGCGGCGTACGTCGCGCTGCACGACCTGGGCTGGGCCCACAGCGTCGAGACCTGGTGCGACGACGAGCTGGTCGGCGGGCTCTACGGCGTCGCGATCGGCGCGTTCTTCGCCGGTGAGTCCATGTTCCACCGCCGCACCGACGCGTCGAAGGCGGCGCTGGTCGGCCTGGTGGAGCTGCTGCGCGGCACCGAGCACACGCTGATCGACGTGCAGTGGTCGACCCCGCACCTGGCCTCGCTCGGCATCGTCGAGATCGACCGCGACGACTACCTGCGCCGCAGCGCGGTCGCCATGGCCGCCGAGGGGCCCGACGCCTTCGGACGCTGACCCGGCGCCCGCGCCCGCCACGCGCGATCCTGTCCGGGTCGTCACGTCGTCCGGGGGGCCGACGTCGCGCCTCGGGGGGTCCCATGACGAGCATCGCCGAAGCCGGTCCTGCGTCCGCGCCGCCGCGACCCTGGCTGGGCTACTGGCCCGACGCGAGCGACCCCGGACCGGACGCAGTGGAGCGGGAGCCGATCGCGCTCGTGGCACCCGACGGCGCCGTCGTGCGCGGCATCCTCTGGACCCCACGCGGCCGACGGGCCCGCGTCGGCGTCCTGCTCGCACACCCGCGTGGCGACTTCAGCACGCACTACGCCTGCGCGCCGCTCGCCGCCGCCGGGTACGCCGTGCTCGGCATGTCGACCCGCTACGTGAACAACGACACCGACCTGCTGCACGAGGCCTGCGTGCGGGACGTGACGACGGCGGCCGACGAGCTGCGCCGGCGGGGCGTCGACGCGCTGGTCGCCCTGGGCAACTGCGGCGGTGGGTCCCTCATGGCGCTGGCGCAGGCCGGCGTGCCCGAGGCCGAGGGGTCGCCCGGCCTCCCGTCGATCGGCGCCGACGCCTTCATCGCGCTCGCCGCGCACGGCGGCGAGGGCGAGTACCTGCTGTCGGTGATCGACCCGTCCGTCACCGACGAGGCCGACCGCTTCTCGGTCGACCCGTCGCTCGACATGTACGACCCGGCGAACGGGTGGCGACCGTGGCCCGAGCCCAGCTCCTACGACCCGCAGTGGCTCGCCGGCTACCGCGAGGCCCAACGCCGGCGGGTCGCCTCGATCGACGCGCGTGCCCGGGCCTCGGTCGAGGCCCCGGCCGCGGGCCCGGCCGCGCGCCGCGCCCCCCCCCGGCGCCGCCCCGG
>JAFAFZ010000376.1 GCA_023423215.1 Actinomycetes bacterium | reverse complement strand
CCAGGAACGAGCGCGCCGCCTTCAGCAGCTCGCGTGCGGCGCTCTGGAGGTGCTCGACGCCCTGGGCGGCGCGGGGATCGTCCATCCCGACATGATGGCCGCGGTCGGGCTGCGCCACCTACCCCCGGGGGTGCAGCGGGTCAGGCCGGCACGGCGGGCGCGTCGCCGAAGCGGACGTGCAGTCGTCCTTCGCGGAGCGCGGCCGAGGCGATCTCACGTCGGCGCAGCGAGTCCGGCAGCACCAGGGTTCGGCGGTGCGGTCCGACGGCGACGAACAGCTCGTCGCGGTTGCGCGTGACGTCCAGGTCGTCCTGGTCGGTGAAGGGCAGCTCGATCGAGAGCACGACGTGCTCGCCGTCGCGCTCCACCCGCAACGGCAGCCCCGGGGACAGCCGGGCCGCCGCGTCGTGGCCGCTCCACAGCTCGTCCGCGAACGACCGCAGCGAGCCGTGGCCCACCACCTCGGCGCCGGCGTGTGCGGCACGCACGATCGGCACGGCGCCGAAGGCCTGGTCGATGGTGGCCAGGTGGTCGTCCTGGCTGCGCCGCCACTCGTCGAACCACGGGTCGCGCACCGAGTCCGGCAGGACGCGGTTCACGACCACCGCATCCACCTGGTAGCCGAACAGCGAGAGGTACGTGTAGGTCCGTCGCGCCTCGGCGATCACCATGGCCTCGGGCGTGACGACGAGGCGGGCCGAGGTCGTCGCCGGGTCCGACAGGATCCGTCGCACCGCGTCGAGCTCGTCGTAGAAGCGACGACCCGCAGCGAACACCGAGTCGTCCGCCATCGGCAGCGAGGTCAGCCGCGACACCAGCGGACCCACCACGCGGTTCACGCGGCGCGACGCCGGGTAGAGCCGCTCCATGTACCAGCTGAGGATGTCCGGCAACGAGAGCAGCCGGATGGTCTCGGCCGTCGGGGCGCAGTCCACGACGACCACGTCGTAGCGGTCCGAACGGCACAGCGATTCGACCTCGGTCAGCGCGAAGAGCTCGTCCAGGCCGGGGATGACCGAGAGCTCCTCGGCTTCGATCGCCTCGACGCCCGCCCAGTCGAACACCTCGACCATGAAGGCGCGGATCTCTCCCCAGTTCTCCTCCAGCCGCTCCCGGGCGTCGAGCTGCTGCGCCCAGCACCCGGACGCGACCTGCACGGGCTCGCTGCCCAGCTCGCCGCCCAGCGAGTCCGCGAGCGAGTGCGCCGGGTCGGCGGAGGTGACGACGACCCGCAGCCCCTGCGCCGCCAGGTGGAGCGCCGTCGCCGCTGCGGTGGTGGTCTTGCCGACGCCGCCCTTGCCGGTGAAGAGCAGGACCCTCACGCGCGCCGGGCTCGCGAGCGTGGGGGCGTCGGCGCCGGGTCCGGGGTCTGCGGCGGGAAGGTGCCGTGGCGGACCGCCCAGAAGCCGCAGGCGCTCAGCCCGAGGATCGGCACGAGGGTGCCGAACGCCAGCGGGGTGAACGGGTGGGCGGCGGCGCCCACGCCGGCGACGACGACCTGAGCGACCAGCGCCCCGAGCAGCGACCACTGCACCGGGCGCGGGGCGCTGCCCAGCAGGAGGAACAGCCCGCCGCTGCCCATCAGGTCGTCACGGGAGCGGGCCGCCGCCAGCACGATGTCCACGACGAAGACGGCGCAGCCGACGAAGAACAGGCCGACGGACACCGCGAAGAACGCGGCGATGAAGCGGTCCGGGTCGATGACGGCCGGCACGGTGACGGCGGCGAACAGCACCGTCGAGCACCACGACAGCACCATGATCCAGCGACCCGGGATCCCACCGCCGTAGACCGCCTGCATCTCGGCCTGTCGTGCGGCGCGTTGGGCCTCGCGGTTCGCCTCGAACTCGGCGCGTGCCTCGGCGGCGGTCTGGGGGCGCGACCGGGTGGGCTTCGGCGAGGCGCTCATCGCCCACCATCTTCGCGGCGGTCCGGACCCGACGGCACGTCCGCCGGTCCCTCGGCCGCCGCGATGGCGGCGAGCTCGGCGACGATCGCCGGGCGCGTGCGGCGGCGCTCCGGCTCGAGCAGGTCGCGGCGACCCAGCTGCACCGCGGCCCACGTCGCGTGCGCGGCGACCAGGTCGTCCTCGCCGTCCAGGGGCCGGCCCAGCAGCGCGGGAACCGTCGGGTCGTCGGGGTCGGCGGTGTTGCCGAGCACCACGAGCGCGTTGCGGCGCAGGTACCGGGCCTCGCGCCGCGGCACGTACCAGCGGCCCACGCGGGCCAGCAGCTCGTCGTCGTCCGCGGTCAGCAGCCACTCCAGGTCCACCCAGCTGCCGGGTGCTCCGTCGCCATCGCCGCCGGCAGCTGCGGCCTGCTCCCGTCGAGCCGAGGCTCGGCTGGGTGGGCACACCTCCTGGCACTCGTCGCAGCCGTAGATGCGGTCGCCGAGCGCGGCGCGGAACGGTCGCGGGAACTCGCCCGCGACCTGCAGGTGCCAGGCCAGGCAGCGCCGTGCGTCGACGACCCCCGGCGCGACGATCGCCCCGGTCGGGCAGCCGTCGAGGCAGCGCACGCAGGTGCCGCAGCCGTCCGCGAGCGGCTCCCCGGTGGCCGGCAGCTCGGCGTCGGTGACGACCGAGCCGAGCACGAACCAGCTGCCCTGCCCGGGCAGCAGCACGTTCGAGCTCTTGCCGTACCAGCCGATGCCGGCGCGCACCGCGACGGCGCGGTCCACCATCGCGTTGTCGTCCGCGACCACCACGGCGCGGTGCCCCACGCCCTTCAGCTCGTCGGCCAGCACCCGCAGCGCGGCGCGGAGCTCGGCGTAGTGGTCCTCGGTCGCGTAGCGCGCGACGCGTGCAGCGGGGCGGTCCGGTCGCAGCGGCACCTGGGTGTCGTAGCGGTGGGCCGCGACGACCATCGATCGCGCACCCTCGACGATGCGCGAGGGGTCGGTGGAGCGTGCGGGGTTGCGGTAGGTGAAGGCCATGTCGCCGTGCAGGCCCTCGTCGCGACGCGACTCGAGCGCGTGGCGGGCGTCGTCGAAGGGACGGGCGTCGCAGACCCCGACCGCGGCCAGGCCGTGCGCACGACCCAGCGCGACCAGCCGGTCGCGCAGCGCCACGTCCCCGGACCCGGCCTGCTCCGTCACGGCGGATCCGGTTCCAGGTACTCGCGTGCGACCGCTGCGGCCTCGTGGTCGGTGGGACCCTGCGCCCGCCGGTCCACGCCGCCCCGCAGCAGCAGCAGGCCAGCGCCGGAGAGCACGGCGGCGGTGACGAACGCGCCGGCGTAGCCGCTCAGGCTGACCGCGACGCCGAGCATCGCCGCGCCGATCCCCTGGGACAGGTCGACGGCGCTGCTGATCGTGCCCACGGCCGAGCCCCGCTCCTGCTCGGGCACCCCGGTCAGGGCCAGGGTCAACATGGACGGGTACATCAGCGACATGCCGACGGAGAAGATCAGGGTGCCCACGTACAGGCCGGGCGAGCTCTGCACGACGGCCATGACGAGCAGGCCGGCGGCGACGGCGATCGTCGCGAAAGTGCCGGCCCGCAGCGGCCCGGCCTTGTCCGGGATGCGAGCACCGAAGATGCGCAGCCCGAGGATGGTGCACCCGTAGAGCAGGAAGACCTTCGAGGAGTCGCCCATCCCGAGGTCCTCGGCGTAGAGCGGCATGAAGGCCGAGAAGCCGGCCAGGCCGACCGTGCCGAGGAACAGCACGATGGCCGGGGGCAGCGCGGTGCGGTTGATGAGCGGTGCGGGCACCGCCGGCGCCTTCGAGCGGTCGGCGGTCTCGCGGGTGAAGAGCGCGATCAGACCCGACATCGCCGCGAACGCGGCCGACGCGACCCAGACGCGGTCGTAGTGGTCCCCGTCCAGGAGCAGCTCGCCGAGCGCCGGGCCGAAGGCCAGGCCGCCGTACACCGCGACCGACCAGTACGAGATCGCCTCGCCGCGGCGGGCCTCGGGCGCCAGGTCGGTGACCATGGACGCCGCTCCGACGAAGAACGCCGCCTCGCCCAGGCCACCCAGGATGCGGGCTGCGAGCAGCACGCCGCTGCTCTGCACGAGCAGGTACGACGCGACGGAGACGGTCACGATCGCAGCGCCGCCGATGATCAGCACCCGGCGGCCCATGCGGTCGCCGATGCGGCCGGCGAAGGGACGCACGAGCACTGCGCCGACCGAGAACGAGCCCACGATGACGCCGACCGCCAGCTCGCTGCCGCCGAGCGGTCCCTCGATGAACTTCGGCACCGTCGGGAGGAGCATGCCGAGCGAGAGGAAGTAGAAGAGCCCGGCGGCGACGACCGTCACGAACCGGACGGTCAGCAACCGCTCCTTCGTCTCGGTGGTCGTCACTGGCGGCACTCTAGGACCCGGGTCATCCGTCCACGAACCCCGTTCCGGCGTGCGCGCATCCGTCCGCGCCGCCGATTTCGGATGAACTCTGGTCAGTGCGGGGAGGTCAATCCTGCGACGGCGGCGCGCCCAGCTCCGGGGGCAGCGAGAACCTGCCGTCCTCGCCCCGCGGGAAGTCCACGACGGCGACCACCGCGTCCAGGTCGAGCGGGCCGTACAGGTGCGGGAACCGCAGGTCGCCCGACGGCGGCACGCCCTCCTCGAAGCGCACCTCGGCGCGCAGCCGATCGGGGTCGACGACCAGCAGCACGAGGTCGTCGCGTCCCGCGTAGAACGAGTTCGCGGGGATCAGCACCAGCTCTGGGGTCGAGAGGTGCAGGAACCCGACCTCGTCCTGGTCCGGGGCGCGGTGCGGCGTGCCCGCGGCGAGCGCCGCCGCCCACTCCTCGCGCCCGATGATGTGCAGCAGCGTCACGCCGTCCTCCCGCTCCACGCCAGTGGCGTCGCTCACCGGCGTGCCAGCTCGATCAGCTCGCCGGACCGCACGACGTTCGCCCCGAGGCGTCGGGCTCCCTCGGCGACCCGGCGGTCGGAGGTGACGACGACCACGGGCACGTCCGTCGGCAACCGGGCGACCATGTCCAGGATGACGTCGTCCGCCTCGACGTCCGCGTGGCTGAAGTGCACCCGGACGGGCAGCGGCACCGCGACCGAAGGACGGCGACCGTCGTCGTCGCCGTCGAACACGACGTGCACCGCGGCGCCACGACGCGCACGCAGCCCGCCGAGCATGGTCACCAAGGAGCTGCGCTGACCGCTCTGGTCGAGCGTCGGCCACGCCTCCATCGACACGTTGTACCCGTCGACCACGAGGACCACCTCGGGGGTGCCGAGCAGCTGCTCGAGCGCCTCGGCCGACCCCTCGTGGACCCCACGCTGCAGTCGCACGGGGGTGCGCCGCGGCGGGCGCTCACCGCTGCGAGCCACCGGGGCAGGCGGCGCCGGCGGAGTGCCGTCCCCGGCCGGCACCGGGTCGATGTCGGGCCCGTCG
>JAFAFZ010000004.1 GCA_023423215.1 Actinomycetes bacterium | reverse complement strand
CAGCAGGTCGTAGGCGGCGACGACGGTGCCACGCGAGACCCCGAGCGCCGCGGCCAGTGCACGCTCGGCCGGCAGGAGGGTCGCGCCGGGCACGTCGCCACGCTCGACCGCCCCGGCGATCGCGCCCGCCAGCGCGCGGAAGGTCGGTCGGGCCGGGTCGTGCAGCGGGCCGAGGAGCCGGACGAGCGTCGGAGCGGACAGGCGAGGCCGGGCACGGCCGGTGTCGCGCTCCTCGACGATCCTGCGCTGCTGCGACACCTTCACCCCTTCGTGGCCGTGGCGACCATCGTGCACCGACCCTCCCGTCGACGTCCGCCCGGTTCGGGAGCCGTCAGCCGCGACCCTCGACGTCGAGGAACGACCCGACGGCGCTGGCCAGGCGCTCGACGGCGCGGTCCAGCTCCTGCTCGTCGAGCGTGGCGAAGCAGGCGCGCAGGTCGAGCGACGGGCGTCCCGCCGGATCGAAGGCGGACCCGGGCACGTAGGCGACGCCGTGGTCGAGCGCGACGGGCAGCAGGCGGTCGGTGTCGCCGGTGCCGAGGTCGAGCCGCACCCAGGTGAACATGCCACCTCGCGGCTCGTACCAGCGGACCGCACCGCCCAGGTGGCGGGACAGCGAGGCGGCGAGCGCGGTGGCCCGCCCCTGGTGCAGCCCCTGCTGGTGGGCCGCGCGGGCCGCGCGCCACCCGGGGCGCTCGAGCAGGTCGAGCACGGCGCGCTGCGCGAGCGTGCCGGTGTGCAGGTCGACGGCCTGCTTCATCCGCACCAACGCCGGCACGAGCCACGACGGCGCGTGGACCCAACCGACGCGCAGGCCGGGGGCGATCGACTTCGAGAACGACCCGACGGTGACGGCCAGCTCGGCGGGAACGTGGTCGCGCAGCCGCTCGGGCGGCGCCTCGAACCCGAGGGTCCGGTAGGGGTCGTCGTCGATGACCACGAACCCGTGGCGCGCGGCGAGCCGGCCGAGCTGCGCCCGCCGGGCGCCCGACAGGACGGTGCCGGTCGGGTTCTGGAACGTCGGCGCCAGGTAGAGGACCTTCGGACGCAGGCCGTCGGCGAGCAGGTGCTCGAGCTCGTCGACGACCAGGCCGTCCTCGTCGCTGCCGACGTCGACCAGCTCGGCCCCCGACGGCGACAGCGCCTGGAGCATGCCGACGTAGCTGGTGCGCTCGACGACGACGACGTCGCCGGGGTCCACCAGCGCGTCGACGAGCAGCCGCAACGCCTGCTGCGACCCGTGCGTCACCAGCACCTGCGCAGGGTCCGCGCCGTCGAGCTCGTGCGCGGCGATCCAGTCGCGCAGACCGGGCTCGCCCTCGGTCGGCCCGTACTGCAGCGCATCGGGATCGGCGCGCAGGACCCGCTCGACGGCGACCACGACGTCCTCGGTCGGCAGCGTCCCGACCGCGGGCAGGCCGCCGGCGAGCGAGAGCACGTCACGCTGGTGCACCACGGACAGCAGGTCGCGGATCGTCGAGGAGCCGGCGGAGTGCGCGCGGCGGGACCAGCGTGCGTCGCCGGCGTGCCGGGTGGTCGGTGCGTCGAGCTCGGTCGGGGCCATCGGTCCAGCATCGGGATGCGAGGGACCGTGCGACAGGGCCAATCCGAGGAAGTGGACCGGGCCGACCTGCAGGCCGCCCGACGTCTCAGACCGCGAGCAGGTCCCGTGCGCCGGTGTCGCTCGAGGGGTGGCGCAGCTTGGACATCGCGCGCGCCTCGATCTGGCGGATGCGCTCCCGCGTCAGGTGGAAGTGCGCGCCCACCTCTTCGAGCGTGCGCGGTTCGCCGCGATCCAGGCCGAAGCGAAGCTTCAGGATCTCTCGCTCGCGCTCGTCGAGCGGGGCGAGCAGGCGGAGCACCTCGTCGGGCAGCATCGCCGTCGCGGCGGACTCGAACGGCGACTCGGCGCCGCGGTCCTCGACGACGTCGCCCAGCTCGGCGTCGCCGTCCTCCCGCAGCGGCTCGGACAGCGAGAGCGGCTCGGACGCGAAGCGCAGCGCCTCGTTCACCTTGTCCTCGGGCAGATCGACGTCGCGCGCGAGCTCGGCGACGGTGGCCGGGCGGCCGTACTTCAGCTCGAGTCGGGACCGTGCCTTCTGGAGCCGGGCGAGCGTGTCGCCCGCGTGGACCGGGAGGCGGATGGTGCGGCCGGTGTTGGCGATGCCTCGCGTGATCGCCTGGCGGATCCACCACGTCGCATAGGTCGAGAACTTGAAGCCCTTGCGCCAGTCGAACTTTTCGACCGCGTGCATCAGCCCGAGGTTGCCCTCCTGGACCAGGTCCAGCAGCGGCAGCCCGGACGCCTGGTACTTCTTCGCGATCGACACGACCAGGCGCAGGTTCGACTGCACGAACGTGCGCTCGGCGCGTTCGCCGGCTCGCACCAGGCGACGCAGCTCACGCCGGCGGACGGGGCCCAGCCCGCCCTCTCGCTCCAGCTCGGCGCGCGCCTCGGCACCCGCCTCGATCGCCTGCGCGAGCTCGACCTCGTCCTCCTTGGTCAGCAGCGGGTACTGGCCGATGTCGGTGAGGTAGAGCCTGACCAGGTCCTCGTCGTCCCGCTCCACTCGCTCCTTCGCCACCACGAACCTCTTTCGCCGTTCTGCGGAGGGATCCCCGAGCGGGCGCAGCACACCGCGACCGGCGGGGCACTGGAGCGAAGGACGCTGGATCGGTCGTCCAGTGACAGTTCCCACTGTACGGGTGGAGTCAAGGGCCGCCGCTGGCCGCGACGGGCGACTCCGATGGGTGGAACGCCGGGCTGCGGCCCGCCATTCCGGTGTCGTTCCCCTCTGCATCGGCAGGTCGCGCACCGCGACCTGAGCGCGACGGCGGGCGCCGCTCAACCCGGCGGGCGGTCGCCGGTCGGACCGCCGGCCAGCACGAGCGCGCGCTCGAGGCGACGC
>JAFAFZ010000406.1 GCA_023423215.1 Actinomycetes bacterium | reverse complement strand
CGTGCTCGCGCACAACCGGGACGAGGAGAAGGAGCACGCGGCGATGACGCTCGAGGGGCTCCGCCGCAACGACCCGGTCCTGGCCAAGCACCTGCGCACCTACCTGTTCACCGAGGGCTCGATCCGCGACCTCGAAGAGGTCGCCGAGCACGGCGAGGGCGGCGGCGACCCGGCCCCCCGTGGCGCCGGCACCTCGGGCAGCCTCGGCATCGGCAGCCTGCGAGGCCGCGAGAACACCTGACCAGCACCGGCGGCGCCCACCGTCGCCGGACCCGTCCACCCGATCGACCGGGCGCTCGACCCGAGCGGCCCATCCGACACCCCACCCTCGACCCGACAGCACGCAGCACCCGAGAGGCAACGATGAACCACCTGTTCCGCAGCAAGGCCCCCATCTCCGAGGAGGCCTGGGCCGAGATCGACGAGGAGGCACGCACCTCGCTCAAGGAGCTGCTGGCCGCCCGCCGCATCGTCGACGTCGCCGGGCCGCACGGCTGGTCGTACTCGTCCGAGCCCACCGGCCGGGTCGCCGCCGTCGAGCCGCCGAGCGGCCTCGAGGTGCAGGCGCGTGTGCGCCAGGTGCAGCCCCTCGTCGAGCTGCGCACGCCCTTCACGCTGTCCCGCACCGAGCTGGACGCGATCGACCGCGGCGCGTGCGACGCGGACCTGGACCCGGTGCGCTTCGCCGCCCGTCGTGCGGCCATGGCCGAGGACCGTGCGGTCTTCCACGGCTACGCCGCCGGGGGCATCACCGGCCTGACCGAGGCTTCGCCGCACGAGTCCGTCATCATCAGCTCGGACTACGACGCCTACCCCTCGTTCGTCGCCACGGCCACCGCCCGCCTGAAGCTCGCCGGCGTCACCGGCCCGTACGCGATCGCCCTCGGCCCACGCTGCTACACCGGCGTGATCGAGCAGTCCGAGATGGGCGGGTACCCGGTGCTCGAGCACCTGCGGCTGATCCTGGGCGGTCCGGTCGTGTTCGCGCCGGGCGTGGACGGCGCCGTCGTCGTCAGCCTGCGTGGCGGCGACTTCGAGCTCGTGCTCGGCCAGGACCTCTCGATCGGCTACCTCGACCACGACGTGGACTCCGTCGAGCTCTACCTCGAGGAGAGCTTCACGCTGAAGGTCTGCGCCCCCGAGGCGGCGATCTACCTCAAGTACGCCGACTGACGCCCACCGGCGTCGGATCAGAGCAGGCCCAGCGCCCGCGCCGCCCGGGCGCGGGGACCGGGGCCGAACCACGGCCCCTCGCCCAGCGCGGCGCTGAGCCAGGCGCCGAGGGCATCGTCGTAGGTGAGCGGCGGCTGCGTCGCGTCGGGTGACGCCAGCCGTGAGAGCGAGTGCCGGACCGGATCCGGCACCGTGAGCTCGGCGCGTGCGGTCGGCAGCGAGGTGAAGGGGATGCTCCACAGGTCGGGGCACTGCAGCGCCGGGTTGCCGCCCGGGATCGTCCCCGGCCCGTCGGGGCAGCGGATCGAGCTGCGCCAGGATCCCGGCGCACGGGCGTTGAGCAGCGTGATGGTGAGCGAGGCCTGACGACGCGAGAGCTCGGTGCCGAGTCGCCCGAGGTCCGGGCGGACCGAGAGCCACCAGGCGTGGGTCGCGGCGAGCAGCCCGTGGAGCGTGGCCTCCTCGGCGTTGCCGGCACGGTCACCGTGGTGGCAGAGCGCGTGGGCGAGCGACGGTGCGACGAGCACCGGGTGCTCCGCCGAGTAGCGCTCGTTGACGACGCGGGCGCCGTCGTCGGTCGATCCCCCGGCGGGCACGTCGGCGTGCCGGCCGGCGGGACGTCCCACGATGCGGCCCTCGCCGTCGGGTCGTCCGTAGCCCAGGGTGCGTACGACGGTGGTGCCCGCGAGGAAGGCGTGCAGCTCGGGTTCGGCCGGACCGCCCGCCAGGAGGAGCAGCGCCGCGCGCAGCGACGGATCCGGCACCCGCTCGCACAGGTCCGCGTCGTCGTACCACTCGGCCGCGAACGCCACGGCGTCGGGGTCGTCGAGCTCGCCGAGCAGCTCCGCCAGCACGGCGCGCGCCGCCGCGTCGTCGAGCGGTGCGCCCCGGGCCGGTGCCATGGCGGCGCCCCCGGGGTAGATGCCGGGCTGGCCGAAGAGCGTGTTCGAGCTGAAGCGCTCGGGGTGCAGCGGGTGGCGCGGCGCACGCGCCAGCAGCTCTCGCGCCGCGTCGTCGCGCGTGGTGCGGTCGAGCGCCGGGCGTGCGTCGGACATGGTGACGAGTCTGGCACCGCGGTCCCCGGAACCGGCGCGACGGGGTCGCGTGGCACGCCCGTATGCTCGACGGGTGCAGCGCCGCGGCAGCCAGACCTGGATCCTCGTCGCGGTGGCGCTGCCGCTCGTCGTGCTCAGCATCGACTTCAGCGGCGTGGCCGTCGCGCTGCCCGAGATCGGGCGGGACCTGGACGTGGACCCCGGTTCGGTGGGCTGGGTCGTCAACGCCTTCGCCCTGGGTGCGGCCGGTCCGCTGCTGGTGTCGGGTCGCATCGCGGACCGCATCGGTCGCCGCCGCATGCTGCTCGCCGGCGTCGGCCTGTTCGCCGCCGGCACGCTCGCGTGCGCGGTCGCGCCGACCTTCCCGGTGCTGGTGCTGGCCCGCACCGTGCAGGGCGTCGCGACCTCGCTGTTCATGCCGGCCTCGCTCTCCGTCGTCAGCACCACCTTCGCCGGGCCACGCCGTGCGTGGGCGATCGGCATGTGGAGCGCCAGCGGCTCGACCGCCGCGGCCGCGGCCCCGGTCGTCGGGGGCCTGGTCGTCGACGCGCTCGACTGGCGCTGGTTCTTCGCCCTGAACGTGCCGCTGCTCCTGGTCGCCGCCGCGATCATCGTGCGGACCGTGCCCGAGTCCACCGGCGACCGTCGCCCGATCGACGTGCTCGGCTCGGTGCTCGTGACCGCCGCGATCACCCTGGTGGTCTTCGGCTTCCAGGAGGCAGGTTCGCTCGGGTGGGGCGATCCGCTCGTCCTCGGCGCGCTCGGCCTCGGCGTCGTGGTGTTCGTCGCCTTCGTGGTGCAGCAGCGACGTGTCGCCAACCCGGTGATCGAGCCGACGATCTCGCACTCGGCCGGGTACCGGCCGCCGGTGGTCGTCGCGTTCCTGGCGTACTGGGGCTTCGGTGCGCTGAACATCCTGCTGACGTTCTGGCTCCAGGACGTGCGCGACTTCTCGGCGGCGACCACCGGTCTCGTGTTCCTGGCGTACTCGCTGCCGTTCGCGCTGCTCGGCGCGTCGACGGGGCGCATCGTGCGGCGCGCCGGCACCCCGGGGCCGCTCGTGGCGGGCATGGTGCTCGTGACCGGGTCGTTCCTCGTGCTCACGCAGCTCGGGCAGACCAGTCCGATGTGGGTCGTGATCGTCGCCATGCTGCTCTCGGGCGTGGGCCAGGGGCTCAGCTACAACGTGTCGACCACCGCCGCGATGGCGGCCGTGCCGGATGCCGACGCGGGTGTCGCCTCCGGTCTGCTGACGGCGCTGCGCAACGTCGGTGTCGCCGCCGGCGTCGCCGTCGCGACGCTGGCGACCGCGACCCGCGGCGGCCAGGTCGATCCGACGGACAGCTCGTTCAACGCCGGCATGCAACAGGCGGCCTGGGTGATCGTCGGCGTCTCGCTGCTCGGCACGCTCGTCGCGTGGACGTCCGCCCGCACGGCGCGCCGGCGTGAGGAGCTGGTCGGCGTCGGGGCCTGACCTCGAGGCCGTCGGGCTCGCCCGTGGCACGGCGCCGTGGCGAAATGGGAACGCGTTCCAGTTCTACCTAGACTGGTGTCCAACTCCAGGGGGGCGACGTGACCACCATCGACCTGTCGGCACATCAGGACCACGAGATCGACCTGCTCTCGGGCGCGTTCTGGGGTGGTGACTTCCACGCCGGGCTCACCTGGATGCGGGAGCACGACCCGCTGCACTGGGACGGCCAGGTGTGGGGTGTGTCGACCTACGACCTGCTGCGCGACATCTCGCGCCGACCCGACACGTTCTCGAACGCCATGGGGTGCCGCCCCCAGCCGTACCTGCAGCTGCCGATGATGATCGACATGGACGATCCCGAGCACACCCGCCGGCGACGGCTGGTGAACAAGGGGTTCACCCCGCGCCAGGTGCGCGGCAGCGAGGCCGCCGTGCGCGCCGCGGCGGACGAGATCATCGACTCCGTCATCGAGCGCGGCGAGTGCGACTTCGTCGCCGACATCGCCGCCCTGCTGCCGATGATCATGATCGGCGACCAGCTCGGCGTCGCTCCCGAGGACCGCGCCGACCTGTTGAAGTGGTCCGACGACATGGTCAAGAGCCAGTCGAGCACGTCGGACGCGCTGATCGAGAACGCCACCCTGGCGTACATGGGGTACC
Organism: Actinomycetes bacterium; assembly: GCA_023423215.1. Lineage (GTDB taxonomy): Bacteria > Actinomycetota > Acidimicrobiia > Acidimicrobiales > Microtrichaceae > JAFAFZ01. Next base: position 2,581 of record JAFAFZ010000406.1, on the reverse strand, counting down.
GCGAGTTCGCGGAGCGGGCGATCGCCGAACGACGCGAGTCGCCCAAGGACGACCTGATGAGCGTGCTGGTGCACGCCGAGATCGACGGCGACCGCCTCGACGACGAGTCGATCATCCACGAGTCGCTGCTCATCCTGATCGGCGGCGACGAGACCACGCGCCACGTCATCACCGGGGGCATGTACCAGCTGCTCGTCGACCCGGCGCAGCGGCAGCTGCTGGTCGACGACCCCTCGCTGATCCCGACCGCGGTCGAGGAGATGCTCCGCTGGGTGTCGCCCATCCGCAACATGGCCCGCACCGTCCTGGTCGACACCGAGCTCGCCGGCAAGCAGCTCACCGCAGGTGAGCAGATGGTGCTGCTCTACCCCTCGGCCAACCGGGACGCCGCGGTGTTCGAGGACCCGTTCCGCTTCGACGTGACCCGTCAGCCGAACGAGCACGTGGCGTTCGGCTTCGGCACCCACTTCTGCCTGGGGAACAGCCTCGCCCGCCTCGAGCTGGTCTGCATGTTCGAGCACCTGCTGCGTCGCCTGCCGGACCTCGAGCTCGTCGACGAGGTCGAACCGCGGAACCGCCCGGCGAACTTCGTGTCGGGCTACGAGCACATGCCGGTGCGCTTCACCCCCGGTGCACGCTCGTAGCGGGCCGCCGGCTCGGCCGGACGCACGGCTCGGCCCGCGTCCGCATCAGCCGTGCGGTGCGTGGCCCGGGCGCACCTCGAGGGCGCCGGTCGACGGCACGCCCTTCGGCGGGATCCCCCAACGGCGCCGCAGCTCGTCCAGCGGCTCGTCCTTCAGCGCGAAGTGGTCGACGCCGCCCATCACGTCCGCGGTGCAGCGCGACGCCCGGTACAGGGTGTCGGCCAGCCGGTCGGCCGCACCCGGATCGGACATGGTGTCGGCGCGGGCGATCGGGATCTTCCGGCCGCCCACCGTGTCGACGCTCGCGTTCTGGAAGAGGGCGAGCGTGAAGATGAACTGGATGAAGCCCCGCTCGTCCTCCATCGTCGCGGCGATGAACGCGAAGACGTCGATCTCGCCCTCGGGGTCGGTCGCGTAGTCCGCGAGCACGTGCACCCAGTCGTGCAGGGCGCCGACCTCGTAGATGCCGTCGTGCTCGCCGGGGTAGGCGAAGCCGTGGATCCGGTAGAACTCGGACACCCCGTGGCCCCAGGACCCCTCGGGGCACTGCTCGAGCGCCCGCCACCGGCCCGAGAGCCGGTCGTCGTGGCCGATCGAGTAGTAGGCCAGCTTCGAGCGCACCATCTCGGCGAAGCGGCCGCGGAAGATCCCGTGGATCGTCTGCTCGGTGTACCACGAGTTCCGCAGCAGGTCGGCGTGCAGCTTCAGCAGGTGGTCCTGGGCGGTGTCGCGCACGATCGAGACGTACGGGGTGTGCACGCCGATGGCGGCCAGGTACCGCTCCACGTGCTGCTCGAGCCCACGCGGCAGCGGGTGCAGCAGCAGCTCGAGCACCACCACGATGTGGGCGAGCTCGTTGCGCAGGTTCGGGTCGGGGAGGCGGTCGACGACCTGCGACGGCTCCCACGCCGGGAAGTCCCGCACGTCGGGTGCGGTGCCCCCGCTGAAGCGCCGCAGGATCGCGTCGAGCAGCTCGAGCTGCAGCGGCGTCGGCGCGCCCCCGTCCCAGGTGAGCGCGCCCAGCACGCCACCGACGACCGCCTCGGCGGCCTCGGGCCCGGGGACGAGCAGCCGGGTCATGCCGAGCGGTCCGCCCAGCGGGTCCGGGCCAGCTCGGGCGGCAACGGCTGGACCAGGCAGAACTCGTTGCCCTCCGGGTCGGCCATGACGTAGTGGCTGTCGCCCTTCAGCTCCTGGATCGTGCGCACGTGGGAACCGCCGAGCGCGACGACGCGGTCGCGGGCGACGTCGATGTCGACGACCTCGATGTCGGGTCGGGCGACGAGCGACGTCGGCCGATCGGCGGTCACCGGCTGGAAGGCGAGGAAGGTCCCGCCCGGATCGATCGAGAGCTGCACCCAGTCGGACTCGCGCTCCACGACCTGCACGTCGAGCACGGCGCACCAGAACGTCGCGAGCAGGTCGGGGTCGTGCGCGTCGATCACCAGCGAGCGCATCCAGCCGACGGCGCCGACACCGGTGTCGGACGGTGCGGCATCGCGGTCGGGGGCGTCGGTCGGTTCGCTCATCGGGTGGCTCCAGTGGAGTGGGCGGACAGGACCGTGACGTCGACCGGGTCGAGCACCTCGGCCAGTCGGTCGTACACGGCGGCATCGTGGATCTGCGAGGCGTCGAGGCCGCAGTCGGCCCCCGCTCCCTCGGCGTGGCGCAGGCGCAGCACCTGGGCCCCTCCGGCGAGCGCGTCGACCAGTGTCGCGCCCTGGCCGGCGAACGACGTGGCATCCTCGGACTCGACGACGAGCTCGGGCGTGCGCCAGGGGGCGAGCTCCGCCGGTTCGACGCAGCACGCGTCGAGCGCGGCGAGCGCGGCGTCCATCGTGTCGGTGCCGGTCGGCCCCGTGGTGGTGCCGGCGAGCAGCGCGAGCTGCGTGGCGTCGCCGCCCGCGTCGTGCACCGCCGCCCGTGCGTCGGGACCC
>JAFAFZ010000386.1 GCA_023423215.1 Actinomycetes bacterium | reverse complement strand
CGCTCCAGGTGGTGGCGCGCGGCTCGACCGGCGCGTGCCCCGGTGTCCGCGAGGCGGCGGCCTCCCTGCTCGAGCCGGCCCTGCGACGCGACCGCGACCCGCGTCCACGAGAGCTCGGCGTGCTCCGCTGCGGTGCGGACCATCGAGACGACCGCGGCGGCGCAGGCCGTCGGCGTCTTGTGCGCCGTGTGGGCGACCTCGTCGGCGACCGTGCGGTCGATCTCGTGGCCGATGCCCGTGAACACCGGCACCGGGCTCGACGCGATCGCGCGGGCGACCGGCTCGGTGTCGAACGAGGCCAGGTCCGTGCGTGCCCCGCCCCCTCGTGTGAGCAGGACGACGTCGACGGGCAGCCGTGACGCAGTGCGCAGCGCCGCAACCAGCGACGCCTCGGCGTCGATGCCCTGCACCCGAGCGTCGACGAGCGTCACGTGCAGGCCGAGCGCGGCGCGGCGCAGCTCGTCGAGGGCGTCCGCGTGGGCGGCGCTGCCGGCGCTGGTGACCAGGGCGACGCGCAGCGGCACCGGGTCCAGGTAGGTGCGGGCGTTGGTGTCGAGCAGCTGCTCCGCGGCGAGCGTGGCGAGCACGCGGTCGCGGGCCAGGTCCATCGCGCCGAGCGTGAACGTCGGATCGATCCAGGTCATGCGCAGCTGCAACGTGCTGCGCGCCGCGTACGTCGTCAGGCGCCCTCGGACGCGCACCCGCACGCCGTCGCCCATGCGGACCGTGCCGCCCTGCTGCTGGAGGTGGCGGTTGACGGCCTGGCGTTCGCGGTCGAACAACGTGACCGACAGCATCGCAGGGGTGCTGCTGCGCGCCTCGGGGTCGATGAGGTCGAAGTAGACGTGCTGCTTCGGCGAGCGTGTGAAGTTGCGCAGCTCGCCCTCGACCCAGATCTCCTCACCGAACGCGTGGGCGAGCAGTCCGTCCAGGGCGTCGTGCAGCTCGGTGACCGTCCAGGTCGGCTCCGGCGGCGCGCCCCCGATGCCGTCCGAGGAGCTCACTCGGAGGTCGAGGCCTGCTCGTGGTCCGTGTGCCGGACCACGAGCACCGGCACGCTGCAGTGGCGCGTGACGTACTCGCTGACCGAGCCGATGACGACGCGCTTCAGCCAGCCGCGACCGTGCGAGCCCACCACCACGACGTCTGGGGTGAGCTGCTCGGCCATCAGGCAGATGGTCACGCCGGCCGACCCCTCGACCAGCTTGTGGTCGACGATCGACGGATCGACGCCGATGGCGCTCAGCGTGCCGCTCAGCTCGTCGCGGCCCTCGTCGAGGATCGCGTCGCGGGCGCGCTGGGACTCGGCGGGGCTGAGCACGTTGCCCTCGAAGCCCCCGGCGCCGGAGTCCTCGGAGATGCTCGTGTCCGCGACGGTGAGCAGGGTGACCTTCGTCGGCTGGAGCAGCTGGACCCCCCGGCGAGCCGCCTCGAGCGAGACGTCCGAGCCGTCGGTGGCGATCAGTGCGTGCATGTGCCCTCCCGTGCGCCGAGCCTGTTCTGCGCGAGTCCGCCACACGCTACCGGCGAGCACGCGGACGCGGCGCGCCACCGCGGACGACGTCGCCACCCCTGCATGCCCCGGCCGTGCACGCCGCTCCTCGCTCGACGGCTGCGCTCCGGAGACGGGCCTCCACTAGCGTCGTGGCGACCATCCTGGGCGGCACGGGGAGCGGGCATGGACGGACGGACCTCAGCGTCGGGGATCTCCCGGCGGACGGTGTTGAAGTGGTCGGGCAGCGCGGGGATGCTCGCCGTCGCGGCGACCATCACGCCCGCGTGCGCAGCGCCGGGCACGACGGACCCCACGGCGGACGAGAACGGCGTGATCCTGCCGCCGGGCTTCCGCAGCCGGATCATCGCCCGGGCGGGCGAGCAGGTCCTGGGCACGCCCTTCGAGTTCCGGGCGTTCCCCGACGGCGCGGCGACGTTCGTCGACGCCGCCGTGGCCGGCGGGTGGTACCTGGTCGTGAACCACGAGATCCCCTTCGCGGGCGGCGTCAGCTCGCTGCGCTTCGCTCCGGACGGTCGCATCGTCGAGGCTCGCTCGATCTGCTCGGACACCGGCCTGAACTGCGCCGGTGGCGCGACCCCGTGGGGCACGTGGCTCACCTGCGAGGAGTTCGACCGGGGCCACGTGTGGGAGTGCGACCCGACCGGTGCACGACCCGCGCAGCAGCGCCGGTCGATGGGGGCCTTCGCCCACGAAGCCGCGGCCGTGGCGTCGGACGGGCGGGTGTACCTGACCGAGGACCGGCCCGACGGGGCCTTCTACCGCTTCACCCCGGTGGCGCCGGGCGACCTGTCGTCCGGCCTGCTCGAGGTCGCCACCGGCGACGCCCCGGGTGACGGCACCTTCGACGGCACCGTCACGTGGGTCGAGGTGCCGATCCCCGACCCGTCGCTGCTCGAGCCGTCGTGTCGCCGGCAGGTGCCCGACACGCTCGAGTTCGACGGGGGCGAGGGCGTGGCCACCTCGGGCGAGCTGGTGTGGTTCACCACGAAGGGCGACGATCGCATCTGGCAGTACGAGGTCGGCACCGGCCGGCTCTCGCTGCGCTACCAGGCCGGCGGTTCGAGCGTGCTGAGCGGCGTCGACAACCTCTGGTTCGACTCGCCCTCCGGCGGACTGCTCGTCGCCGAGGACGGCGGCGACATGGAGGTCGTCCTGCTCGGCGCGGACGACGTCGCGTCCTCGATCGTGCGCCTGCCCGACCAGGACCACAGCGAGATCACCGGCCCCTGCTTCAGCCCGGACGGCCAGCGGCTCTACTTCAGCTCGCAGCGCGCGCAGACCGGCGACCTCGGCCTGCCGCTCGGCATCACCTACGAGATCACCGGCCCCTTCGACGAGCTGCTCGGCCGGGTCTGACCCGGCCTCCGTCGCCGCGACTGGCCCGTGCGGGCCGGACCGGCCACGCTGACCCGATGCCCACACGCCTGTCCCGCCCGTCGGCCGTGACCTCCGCGCGCCTCCGCGCCGTGGTGGGCGCGGCGTTCGTGGCGGCGCTCACCGTGTGCGTGGTGCGGCCGGCTGCCGCCGCGTCGCTGCTCGGTGCGGCCCCCAGCACGACCGAGACGGCGATGACGTGGTGGAAGGCGGCGATCCTCGGTCTGGTCGAGGGCCTGACCGAGTACCTGCCGATCTCGTCGACCGGGCACCTGCTGGTGGCGTCCGACCTGTTGGGGCTCGGCACGTCCGAGGCGGACGTCGCCGCGGCGAACACGTACGCGATCGCGATCCAGTTCGGCGCGATCCTCGCCGTGGCCGGCCTCTTCTGGCAGCGGTTCCGCGACATGCTGCTCGGGCTGGTCGGTCGTTCCGACGAGGGCCGCCACCTGCTGATCGTGCTCGTCGTGGCCTTCGCACCGGCGGCGGTGCTGGGCTTCCTGTTCGACGACATGATCGAGGACGTCCTGTTCTCGCCCTGGCCGATCGTGGCCGCCTGGTTGCTCGGTGGTCTGCTGATCCTCGGACTGGAGCGGGCCGGCAAGATCCCACACCGGGACGAGCCGACCGCGGACGGCCGCGATCCGCTGCTCGCCATCACCGTGCGGCAGGCGGTCATCATCGGGTTGGTCCAGTGCATCGCGATGTGGCCGGGCACGAGCCGGTCGCTCATGGCGATCCTGGGTGCGCTGCTCGTCGGCGTGACGATGCGCGCGGCGGTCGAGTTCAGCTTCCTGCTCGGCTTCGTGACGCTGAGCGCGGCGAGCGGCTACTCGCTGCTCACCGACGGGGGAGCGCTCGTCGAGCAGTTCGGCCTGCTCGACCCGCTCATCGGCCTGGTGTTCGCGTTCCTCTCCGCGGTGGTCGCGATCAAGTGGATGGTCGCGTACCTGCAGCAGCACAGCCTGGCGATCTTCGGCTGGTACCGGATCGTCGCGTCCGGGCTGACCGCGGGACTGATCATCTCGGGCGCCATCTCGGCCTGACGACGGCGTGCGCCGTCAGGTGCTGCGATCGTCCGCCTCGAGCTCGGCGGCGCGCCGGCGCAGGAAGCGCTGCTCGCCCGGGTTGCGCGCCAGCTCGGCCGCCAGCCCGTAGGCCGCGGCGGCGCCCGGATCGTGCAGTCGTCGGAGCAGGTCGGCTCGCACCGAGTGGAGCTGGTGCGAGGACGCCACACGCTCGTCCGTCGCCAGGTGGTCGCCCAGGTCGAGCGCCGCACGCGGGCCCGGCGCGAAGGACACGGCGACGGCCCGGG
>JAFAFZ010000361.1 GCA_023423215.1 Actinomycetes bacterium | reverse complement strand
GTCCACCCGCGGGCCAGGCGGTCGATGAGGTCGTCGAGCTCGGCGCGGCGGGCGTCGACCCCGCGCACCAGCTCGGCGGTGTACTCGACGGGCGCCAGCACCTGCTCGTCGAGCACCTCGTTCGCGCTGTGGTCCTTCGCGTGCACCTCGTAGAGCAGGTGCACCGCACGCTCGCGGGCCTCGTGGCGACCGCGGGCGACGGCGCGCACGACCGGCGGCGCACCCACCGAGATGCGCTCGACGACCGTCTCCGGGTCCAGCACGGTGTCGAGCACCGCGCGGCTGACCGGCTCCGCGTCCAGGTCCGCGTCCTCGGGCTCGTCGTCGTCCGGAGGCGGCACGGGCGCGTCGAGCAGGGCCTCGTGGTCCACGTGCTCGTCCGGCTCGACCTCACCTGGGTCGTCGGCGACGATCTCGGCGTCGTGCGCCGCGACCGGGTCGCCGCCGCCGAACTCGTCGGGGTCGAACAGGTGCGGCGAATCGCTCACGCGCGGGAGATGAACTCGCCGGAGCGGGTGTCGACCTTGACCCGCTCGCCCTGGTTGATGAACAGCGGGACCTGGATCGTCAGACCCGTCTCGAGCGTGGCGGGCTTCTTCGCGCCCGAGACGCGGTCGCCCTTCTCGCCGGGCTCGGTCGTGGCGATGGTGAGCTCGACCGAGGCGGGCAGCTCCACGCCGATGATCTCGTCCTGGTACATCATCAGCTGGGCGACGGAGTTGTCGACGACGTAGTTCGCGGCGTCGCCCAGGCGGGCGCTCGGCACGTTCAGCTGGTCGTAGGTCGAGTTGTCCATGAAGACGTAGTCGTCGCCGTCGCGGTAGAGCAGCTGCATCTCCCGCTTGTCGATGATGGCCCGCTCCATCTTCTCGCCGGCGCGGAAGGTGCGCTCGAGCACGGCGCCGGTGCGCACGTTGCGGATGGTGGTGCGGACGAAGGCGCCGCCCTTGCCGGGCTTCACGTGCTGGAACTCGACGATCTGGAAGAGGCCGTCGTCGAGGTCGACCGACATGCCGTTCTTGAAGTCGGAGGTGGAGATCTGCGCCATGGGTGGGTCGTCCGTTTCCTTCTCGCCCGCCGCGTGCCGACACCGCGCCGTCCGGCGTGGTGGCGACCGTGTCCGTCGGGGGCGACGTGTCTGCAGTGCGCGGCCTCAGCCGAGCACGGGGTCCTTCGGTGCCAGGGTCAGGCGGTCGCAACCGCCGTCGGTGACCAGCAGCGTGTCCTCGATGCGGACCCCGCCGAGCTCCGGCAGGTAGACGCCGGGCTCCACGGTCACCACGTGGCCGGCGACGAGGGTAGCAGTCGAACGCCCGGACACCCTCGGCTCCTCGTGGATGTCGAGGCCGACGCCGTGGCCGGTCGAGTGCAGGAACGCGTCGCCCCAGCCCGACTCGTCGATCACCGTGCGGCACACGGCATCGACGTCCGCCGCGGTGACGCCCGGACCGACCGCCTCGACGCCCGCCTGCTGCGAGGCGAGCACGACGTCGAGCATGCGGCGGCGCTCCTGCCCCACGTCGCCCACCGCGACGGTCCGGGTCATGTCCGAGTGGTAGCCGTCGACCAGGGCCCCGAAGTCGATCACGACCAGGTCGCCCTCGGCGATGGTGCGAGTCGACGGGTGGTGGTGCGGCTTCGCCCCGTTCGGGCCCGACGCGACGATCGTCTCGAAGCTGACGTCCGCGGCGCCGAGGGCCCGCATCGTCGCGTCCAGCTCCAGGCCGAACTCGACCTCGGTCGGCGCGTCCGCCAGGCGCGACCGCACCCTGGACAGCGCGTCGTCCGCGATGGCGCAGGCCGCGCGGATGCGGGCCGCCTCTCCAAGGTCCTTGACCAGGCGCAGGTCCTCGACGACCCCGTGCGTCGCGACGAGCTCGCCGGCGGCGAACAGGTCCGACGCCCAGCGCTGCTGCTGCGCCCAGGTCACCGACTGGGCCTCGAGGCCGAGGCGGGTGACCTTCGCCGACGACGCGGCGTCCGCGACGACCGAGTCCGGATCGGCGGCGACGATCTCGATGCGGGCGTCGACCCCGGCGGCGGCGAGCTCGGCGGCGGACTGGTCCCGGTAGCGGCCGTCGCTGACGAAGAGCAGGTCGTCGGGGGTGACCAGCACGATGCCGGCGGAGCCGGTGAACCCGGTCAGGTAGCGCACGTTGGTGAGGTTCGTGACGACGAGGCCGTCCCACTCGGCGGACTCGAGCACCCGACGCAGCCGATCGACGCGTCCGGCGACGTCCATCGGGGGCAGCTCGTCCAGCGGCAGGTCGGGGGTCTGGTGCTCGGTCACGGCCATCGCGCCATGCTACGGCGCGGCCACCGCCACCAGGCGACGGTCAGCCGGCGCCCTCCGGCACCCGCAGGACCACGTCGACGCCCCGGTGGTCGGAGCCGACGTCGCCCAGCAGGCGGAACGACTCGATGCCCAGGTCCGGGCCGACGAGCACGTGGTCGATGCGCAGCAGCTGCGGGGTCCACGCCATCCGGACGGGCCAGGTGGCGACGAAGCCCCCGCCCGCGGCGTCGTGCGCGTCGCGCAGGCCGCCGGCTCGGGTCAGCTCGCGGAACCGGATGTGCCCGGCGGTGGCGTTGAAGTCGCCCGCGACGACGGTGCGGGACCCCGAGTTCCTGAGCTGCTCGGTCAGGTCGTCCATGTCGGTGACCCATCGGGGGAGGTCGTAGATCGAGCTGGGCGCGTTGACGTGCACGGCGTAGAGCGGCACGACCGCGTCCTCGCGCACCCGCAGCTCGACCTCGACGCCCGGCCCGGACAGGCCCAGGTCCCGGGGGATGCCGAAGGGCACCGTGCTCATCACCGCCAGCCCGCGTCCGTAGGAGCGCTCGACCTCCCACCGGTAGGGGTACCGCTCGGCGACCCCCGCCCGGTGGAACGCGTCGCCGGCCGCCGGCGTGTACTCGGACAGCACGAGCACCTGCACGCCGAGTGCGAGCAGCTCGTCCGCCGCGGCGTCCAGGTCCTCGTTGCGGTACCACAGGTTCTGCGCGACCAGGGACAACGGGGTGCCCTCGGTGACGTGCTCGGGGCGCACGACGCCCCAGGCGGTCGCCAGGTTCAGCTGGAGCGCCAGCACGCACGGCGCCAGTGCGAGCCACGCGCACCAGCGCCACGACGGACCGGCCACGATCAGCGCCACGCCCACCAGGGCGCAGAGCGCGCAGGCAGCCGCGACCGTCGCGCTCATGCCGGCGAGGCCCATGAACCGCGCGCTGCGCTCCTGCAGGCCCGTGAAGCCGACCACCAGGACGACGGCGCTGCCGAGCAGCGACAGGCCGAGCAGGGCGGCGCCGGCGAGCGAGAGGAGCCGCCGCGGCGGGCGCCTCACCCCGCGGCGCGGGCGTCGGCCAGGTCGAGCGCGGCCTCGACCGCATACCGGTAGCCCCGGCCGCCGAGCCCTGCGATGACCGCGTCCGCGACGGGAGTCACCACCGAGGTGTGGCGCCACGCCTCGCGCGACACCGGGTTCGAGAGGTGCAGCTCGACCACCGGCGGATCGAACGCGGCCAGCGCGTCGTGGATCGCCCACGAGTAGTGGGTGAACGCTCCGGGGTTGACCACGATCGCGACGCAGCGACCGCGTGCCGCGGCGATGGCGTCGACCAGGTCGCCCTCGTGGTTCGACTGCAGGTGCTCGAGCTCGTGGCCACGTGCCGCGGCCGTCGATCGGGCCAGCTGGACGTGGTCGTCCAGGGTGGCGGTGCCGTACACCTCGGGCTCCCGCGAGCCCAGCAGCTGGAGGTTGGGCCCCGAGAGGAGCAGCAGCGGTGCGCTCATCGCAGCGCCGCCAACGTCGAGCGGACCAGGTCCGCGTCCACCGCGGTGACGACCTCGAGCCCGTCGGGGCCGTCGAGCACGAACGTCAACCCGTCGTCGAGCACCTTCTTGTCGCGCGCCATGAGCACCATCAGCTGGTCGTCGTCGAGGCCCGGTGGCAGCGACGTGGGCAGGTCGTAGCCGGCGACCACGCGACGGTGCTCGGCGACCGCGGCGTCGTCGATGCGACCCAACCGTCGGGCGAGCTCGGCGGCGTACACCAGGCCGATCGCGACCGCTTCGCCGTGGCGCAGGTCGTGGCCACCCGCGACCTCGACCGCGTGGGCCAACGTGTGGCCGTAGTTGAGCAGGGCACGCCGGCCCGACTCCCGTTCGTCGGACGCGACCACGTCCGCCTTGATGCGCACGCAGGCGGCGACCCGCTCGTCGAGGGGCAGCTCGTCGAGCCGTCCGCCGCCGAGCCAGTGGTACTTCGCCAGCTCGCCCAGCCCGCAGCGCCACTCGCGCTCGGGCAGCGTGGCGAGCAGGTCGGTGTCGCAGAGGACTGCGGAGGGCTGCCAGTAGGCGCCCACCAGGTTCTTGCCCTGCGGCAGGTTGACGCCGGTCTTGCCGCCGATCGCCGCGTCGATCTGGCCGAGCAGCGTCGTCGAGACGTGCACGACGGGCAGTCCCCGGTGGTACACGGCGGCCGCGAAGCCGGCGACGTCGGTCACCAGTCCCCCGCCCAGCCCGACCACGCAGTCGGTGCGGGTCAGGCCCCACTCGGCGAACTGGGAGCAGAGCGACTCGACGGTCGACATGGTCTTCGCCTGCTCGCCGTCGCCGATGGCGAAGGTGCGGTGGTCCCGCCCGGGGTCGACCGTCGCCGGGATGCCGTCCTGGGTCACGATCGCCACACGACGTGCCCGATCGGGCAGCACGGCCGCCAGCTCGGTGCTCGCGCCGGCGCCGACGAGCACGGGGCAGCGTCGCCCGTCGGGCAGCTCCAGGTCGATCGTGATCATCGGTCGGTGGTGCTCCTGGGCAGGGACGAGAGGATCTCGTCCGCGACGGTCACCGGGTCGACGCCGTCGACGTCGATGACCAGGTCGGCCACCTCCGCGTAGAGCGCTTCCCGTTCCTCGGCCAGGCGGTGCAGCGCGAAGTCCGCGTCGCCCGACAGCAGCGGCCGGGACTCGGTCGTGTCGGCCAGCCGTTGCGCCAGGTGCCCCGGGCTGGCCCGCCGCCAGACGACGGTCGCCCCGGACCGCAGGAGCCGACGGGTCTCGTGGTCGAGC
>JAFAFZ010000316.1 GCA_023423215.1 Actinomycetes bacterium | reverse complement strand
CGCCACGGCGGTGCTGGTGTCGTGCGTCGCCTGGGCGCTGATCGGGGTGCTGACGGGCGTCGGCTGGGTCGCCGTGGACCGCTCCCGCCTGCAGCACGACGGCTGGCTCACCCGTCCCCGGCGCTTCGAGGACGACGGGCGGTGGTACCGGCGACGCCTGCGCATCTGCGCCTGGAAGGACCGCCTGCCGGAGATGGGCGACCTGTTCCCGGGCGGGACGTCCAAGCGCCGACTCCCCGGGACCTCGACCGAGGCGCTCCTGGCCTTCGCCGCGGAGACCCGCCGAGCAGAGCTCGTGCACTGGTCCAACATGGCGGCGGGACCGCTCTTCTTCCTCTGGTGCCCGCCGCTGCTCGGGACGTGCATGGTCGTGTTCGGCGTCGTCGCCCACCTGCCCTTCATCTCGATCCAGCGCTACAACCGCTTCCGGCTCGAGGCGATCGTCGCCCGTCGAGCACGTCTCGGGAGGACGAGCACCTGAGCCGCGTCGCAGCGACCACCGGACGCGTGCGTAGGAGGCGCTGCCGCGGGTAGTGGTCCGCCATGACGGCGATGGTGGGTCCCCACGACACGCGGGTCGCCCCGCCCCGCGACCCGGCCGCAGCGACACGACCCGAGCCGGCGCGTCGTGCGGTGCACTGGCAGGTCGAGCTGCTCGCCGCTGCGGTCGTGGCGGTGGTCTACCTGGCGGCGCCGTCGTCGGTCCCGAGCGACGAGGTGGTCCGAGCGGCCGAGGGGCGTGGCGCCGCCGTGTTCGAGCTGGAGCGGGCGTGGAGCCTCGACGTCGAGCCGGCCCTCCAGCGGGCACTCGCGGCCATCGACCTCCAGGTCGTCGCCAACTGGCTCTACGGGTCCCTGCACTTCGTCGTGACCTTCGCGGCGTTCGTGTCGCTCCTGCGGCGACGGCCGGACCTGTACGCGCGCTGGCGCACCGCCTTCGTGGTCGCCAGCGTCTCGGCGTTCCTGCTGCAGCGCTGGCTGCCCGTCGCGCCACCGCGGCTCGTGCCCTCGGGCGGGGGCTCGATGCTGATGTCGGACTGGCTCGCAGAGCACCACTCGCTCTGGTCGTTCCAGTCCGGCCCGATCAGCGACGCCGCGAACCACTACGCCGCGATGCCGAGCATGCACGTGGGCTGGGCCATGCTGAGCGCCTGCGCCCTGGCGGTCGGTCGGACCGGCATGTGGCGCCGCGTCGCGCTCGCCTATCCCGTGCTGGTCGCAGTGGTCGTGATGGCGACGGGCAACCACTTCCTGCTCGACGTCGTCGCCGGTGCTGCGCTGGCCGCAGCTGCGCTCGCGGTGGTGGGCGTCGCGGGCCGGCTCCGGCGGCGATCGACGGAGGTCGACCTCGGACGGCCGGAGCGGGCGAACCGATCAGGCCCCGTCGAGCGCTCGTCCGAGCTCGAACCAGACGCACTTGCCGCCCGCCGTCGGTGAGCTGCCCCACCGGTCGGCCAGGCGGTCGAGGAGCTGCAGGCCCCGGCCGCCCAGCTCGCCCGGGAGCGGGTCACGGCGGACCGGGGGCGTGGGGTCGTCGTCGGCGACCTCGACCCGGAGCCGCTGCGGATCGACGGAGAGGGTGAGGGTCGGGGCGCTCGCGGCGTGCTCGACCGCGTTGGTGACGAGCTCGCTCACGAGCAGCTGCGCGTCGAAGAGCAGATCGGGGTCGGCGTCGCCGAGCGCGGCCGCGACCATGCGGCGACCCACCGACGGGGAGGTCGGGTCGCGTGGCAGCTGGGTCGAGACATCGGCGGGCGTGGCCGGGCTCCGATCGATGAGCGTCATCCGTGACCTCTCGGGCGTGTACGAGGACCTCTCGGGTGTCCGTGCGCTCGGACGGGCACACGAAGCCGAGGCGGATACCCGCTCTGAACGTCGTTCAAACCACGACCGGAGGAATCTTCGGCCCTCGGGCGGTCGCCGAGCCGGTGGCATCGCCGAGGGAGGCGACTACCCTGCACCGCAGAACGGGAGAGGACAGAGGTCGGAGAGGGAGGATCCCTTCGGTGGAACAGGACTCGCTGCCGCTCGAGATCGAGGTGCAGGACGGTCGCATCGTCCTTCGTGGCGAGATCGATCTCGGGGGCGTCGCACGGCTGCGCACCGCCCTGGACACGCCGGCCGACGGGTCGCCGCTCGTGCTCGACTTCGCCGGCGTGACGTTCATGGACTCAGCCGGCCTGCGGGAGCTGCTCGACGCCTGGCGTCGCGTCGGCTCGGTCACCATCCTCGACCCGGCGCCCAACGTCGAACGCCTCCTGGCGGTGACCCAGGCGGACTCGGTGCTGAAGGTCGAGCGCACCACCTGACGGCCACCGGACGCCTGCTCCGGGGCGGGCTGCGGACATCTTCACCTTGCGGACACACTCGAGTCGTAGTCTCCCGCCGGGGGCGGCCCACGCAACCGCCCGCAGAGAGAGGGAGGCGCCATGCCGAAGCCCACGATCGTCCTCGTCCACGGAGCCTGGGCCGACGGCTCGAGCTGGGACCCGGTGTCCGTCGAGCTGCAACGACGGGGCTACACGGTGCAGACACCGCCGAACCTGCTCCACGGCGTCGCAGGGGACTCGGCGTACCTGTCCTCGTTCCTGGCCCAGCGCACGGCCGGCCCGGTGGTCCTCGTCGGGCACTCCTACGGCGGCGTCGTCGTCACGAACGGCGGTGCGGGCGGCGGTGACGTGCAGGCGCTGGTCTACGTCAACGCGTTCATCCCCGACGTCGGCGAGACGGTGTTCGACATCCTCGGTGGCTCGGGCTCGGCGCTCGACGTGCCGGACCCGACGACGGTGCTCGACCTGGTGGGGTACCCCGACGCACCCGAGGGCGACGTCGAGGCGTTCCTCAAGCCGTCGACCGTGCACGAGTCGTTCGCACAGGACCTGCCCGAGGCCGATCGCCTGCTGATCGTCGCCAGCCAGCGGCCGATCGCGCTCGCCGCCAACATCGGCCCGACCGAGGTGACCGCCTGGTCGTCGATCCCGAGCTGGGCGGTGGTCGGCACCGAGGACCGGGTGATCCCGCCGGCCACGCAGACCTCGATGGCCGAGCGGGCCGGCGCGACGATCACCGAGGTGGACGCCTCGCACGTCTCGATGGTCGCCCGGCCCGAGGTGACGGTCGAGACGATCCTGGCGGCCGCGGCGACGCTCGAGGGCTGAGCGGACTGGACCGCAGCAACCCGGGTAGGCCTGCTCCGGACGCGCGACGGCGCGCCCGGAGGAGGCCCATGTCCACCACGTCCGTCCCGACGTCCCGCAGCCGGACCCGCTCCGTCGTCGCGCCCGGTGTGCTGCTGGGAGTGGGGATGGGCGGGTTCGTCGACGGCATCGTCCTGCACCAGATCCTGCAGTGGCACCACCTGCTCTCGACCACCGAGCGGTGGGGCCGGGACACGGTGCCGGCCCTCGAGGCGAACGTGCTGGCCGACGGGCTGTTCCACGCCGCGACGTGGCTCGCGGTCGCGGTCGGCCTGGCGATGCTCTGGCAGGTGGCGCGTGACGGGACGTGGCGCACGACCTGGCGGAGCCTGCTGGGCTGGATGCTCGTCGGCTGGGGCGGCTTCAACCTGGTCGAGGGCACGGTGAACCACCACCTGCTGCAGATCCACCGGGTGCGGCCGGCCGCGGACCAGCCGTGGGCGTGGGACCTGGCGTTCCTGGTGCTCGGCGTCCTGCTCGTGGCCGCCGGGTGGGCGTTGCAGCGCGCGGACGTGCGACGCGCCGAGCGCAGGGACGCTCAGCCCTCGGAGTACGCCTCGAACACCTCACGGGGCCAGTAGCGCTCGACCCGGACGCCGTCGGCCGCGACGAGCTCGTCGCGCACTCGCTCGTACTCGTAGCAGTTCAGCTCGTACTGGTTGCCCCACGGGTCGACGAGGTCGAAGGCCCAGCACAGGTCGAAGTCGACGAGGTCCGTGATCGCGAGCGGCTCGCCGCCGGGGTGATCGATGCCTCGGGGGAGGGAGCGTGCGAAGTCGATGAACGTGTCGGCGTCGACGCTGAACGCGACACCGGTGCGCTGCGGCTCCATCGGGTGGCCCTCGCTCACCTGGAACAGGGCGAGCGTCGTCGCACCGCCGTCGGCCGAGATCTGCAGCGGGCCACCCTCGAACCCGTTCGCCCAGAAGTCGTACGCCTGGACCGGCTCGAACCCGAGCTGCTCGGCGTACCACCGTGCCGCCTCGTCGCGGTCGGGCACGCGGATGTGCACGTGGTCGAGGCGACCCATGCGGAAGCGGGGCTGGTCGGCGGGCACGGGCCCAGGGTACGCGGCAGGACCGATCGACGCTCGGCCGGACGGATCCGCCGACCTAGCCCGGCAGCGTCTCGCCGCCGATGGGTGCGAGCACCTCGCCCGAGTAGTAGCTCGAGAGCCGGCCGGCTGCGAAGAACACGAACGAGGGTGCGATCTCGTCGGGCTGCGCCGCTCGTCCCATCGGGGCCTGCGAGCCGAAGTCCTCGACCTTCTCGTCCGGCATCGTCGCCGGGATCAGCGGCGTCCACACCGGGCCGGGGGCGACGCAGTTCACCCGGATGCCGTCGTCGAGCAGCGACTGGGCCATCGAGTACGTGAAGGCCAGGATGGCGCCCTTGGTCGCCGAGTAGTCGATCAGCGACTTGTTGCCGCGCAGCCCGTTGATCGAGGCCGTGTTGGTGATCGTCGCGCCACGGCCGAGGTGGGGGAGTGCCGCCCGCGTGACCCAGAAGTAGCTGTAGATGTTGGTGCGGAACGTCCGGTCCCACTGCTCGGTGGTGATGTCGAGCAGCGACTCCTGGGGCGCCTGCGTCGCCAGGTTGTTCACGACGTCGTCGAGCCCACCCAGCTCCTCGACGGCCTGCTGGACCAGCTCCTCGCAGTCCTGCTCCCGGGAGAGGTCGCCCGGGATCGTGGTGCAGCGTCGGCCGGCGGCTTCGACCAGCTCCTTGGTGTGCGCCGCGTCGTCGTGCTCGTCGAGGTACGAGATGACGATGTCCGCGCCCTCCTTCGCGAAGGCGACGGCCACGGCGCGGCCGATGCCCGAGTCACCGCCGGTGATCACCGCACGACGGTCCTGGAGCGGGCCGGTGCCGACGTGGTCCGCCATCTCGTCGCGGGGACGCGGCGTCATCTCGTCGGTGTCGCCCGGCGGTTCCTGGTCCTGGGCGGGGATGTCGGTCTGGTCGTCGGTCATGGGCGCCGTCCTACCCAGCGCACTGCTCCCCGGAACCGTGTCGTCGACGAACCGCCGGTGCTCCGCCGGGGTTGGCGGTCGCTGCACACGGGTACCGCCGCGGCGACGAGAAGGGAGCATGACGTGGCACGTCGTTCGGTGTGGACGGGATCGATCAGCTTCGGGTTGGTGAGCATCGGGGTGAAGGCCCTGACGGCGGTGCACGACCACGACGTGCACTTCCACCAGCTCGAGCGCGGCACGGGCGCGCGGATCGGCAACCAGAAGATCTCCAAGGAGAGCGGTGAGCCGGTCGACTCGGACGACATCGAGATGGGCTACGAGGTCTCGAAGGGCCGCTACGTCACCTTCGACCCGTCCGAGATCGACGAGCTGCGCCCGAGCTCGACCCGCACGATCAGCGTCTCGGACTTCGTCGAGCTGGCCGACATCGATCCCGTGTACTACGAGCGGACCTACTGGCTGGCGCCGACCGACGAGGGTGCGGAGCAGGCGTACCGCCTGCTCGCGGCAGCGATGGAGGACGCGCAGCAGGTCGGCATCGGCACGGTCGTCATGCGCAACAAGCAGTACCTGGCGGCGATCCGGCCGCTGAAGGGTGCGCTGGCCATGTCCACGATGCGCTTCGCGGACGAGGTGGTGGACATCGACGAGGTCGACGAGATCCCGACCGGACGCACCTCGGCCTCGAAGAAGGAGCTGGCCCTCGCCCACCAGATCATCGAGGCCCTCGGCGCGGAGTGGGACCCGACCCGCTACGAGGACACCTTCACCGACGAGCTGAAGGAGCTGATCGAGGCGAAGGACCGCGGCGACGAGGTCGTGGCCGAGTCCGAGGAGCGGCCCGAGGGCGCCAAGGTGCTCGACCTGATGGCGGCGCTCGAGGCGAGCGTCGACGCCGCTCGCTCCGGTCGGTCCGGTTCCGGCGGCTCCGGATCGTCGTCGAAGCGCTCGTCCACCGAGAAGGCGTCCGCCAAGAAGGCAATCACCAAGAAGCCAACCACCAAGAAGAGAGCGCCCGACGGGAAGCGGGCTGCGGTGAAGAAGGCACCGGCCGAGAAGAAGGCCCCGGCCCGGAAGAAGGCCCCGGCCAAGAAGGCCGCGGCGAAGAAGAAGGCGCCGGCGACGAAGCGGCCGGCGAAGAAGAGCGCATGACCGTCCGGACGCGCGGAGGTGGATCGGGTGCGCGCCGGGCAGGTGCGCGGCCCGACGACCCGGCGCTGACCGAGCTCGACCGCATGGGTCGGCAGGGCACCTGGGAGTTCGCGGGACGCGAGCTGCGCCTGACCAACCTGGACAAGGTCCTCTTCCCCGCGCGTCCGGGCCAGGACCCGGTGACCAAGCGGGAGCTCGTCCGGCACTGGGCGTCGGTCGCCCCGATGCTCGTCCCGCTGATGCGCGACCGTCCGGTCAACCTGCACCGCTACCCGAACGGCGCGGACCGACCGGGCTTCTGGCACAAGGCGGTGCCCGAGCACGCACCGGAGTGGATCGAGCGCTGGGACAACCCGAACGCCGGGACCGGCGAGACGCGCACGTACTTCGTCGCCTCCGAGCCCGCGACGTTCGCATGGCTCGCCAACTACGGCGCGATCGAGCTCCACCCGTGGACCTCGACGACCGATGCGCCCCGCCAGCCCAGCTGGGCGCTCATCGACCTGGACCCCGGGGACCGCACCTCCTGGGATGAGTTGCTGGTGCTCGCCCGGCTGCACCGGACCGCGCTGGACCACCTGGGAGTGTGGGCGCTGCCCAAGGTGACCGGTCGACGGGGCATCCAGATCTGGATCCCCCTCGTCGACGGCCTGGGGTTGGACGACACCCGCGACTGGGTCGAGGCGCTCTCCCGGACGGTCGGACGCATCACCCCGGAGCTGGTGAGCTGGGAGTGGACGGTCAGCGATCGGCGGGGCCTGGCCCGCCTCGACTTCACGCAGAACGCCATCAACAAGACCCTGGTCGCCCCCTACAGCCCCCGGCCGGCCCCTGGCGGGCCGGTGTCGGTGCCGATCCGCTGGGACGAGCTGGACGATCCCGACCTGCGCCCCGACCGATGGACGATGCGCACGCTGCCCGCGCGCCTGGACGAGGTGGGCGACCTGTTCGCCGGCGCACGCTCCCACGCACAGGACCTGCCCGAGCTGGCCTGAGGGCCTCCGGCGCACCCGTTCGGGTGAGATCGGGCTCCGGAGGTGGTGGGTCGGCCGCACCCGGGTATGGAGGATCGCCCCGCGAACCGCCGCGGGCCCAGGTCGAGGAGGTCGCGATGTCGAAGTCGATCGTGATGCCGGAGGGCCGGACGCCTCGACACGAGGACGGCCACGGCCTGGACGCGACCGCACCGACCGAGGTGCCGGCACGCGGCTGGAAGGACATCGCCGTACGGGTCAAGGATGACCTGCGCACCGACCACATCTCGCTGTCCGCGGCGGGTGTCGCGTTCTTCGGGTTCCTCGCGCTGATCCCCGCGCTCGCTGCGGTCGTCACCGTGTACGGCCTGGTCGCCGATCCGCGCGACGTCCAGGCGCGCATGGAGGAGCTGTTCACCACCCTCCCCACCGACGCTCGCGACCTGCTGACCGACCAGCTCACGCGGTTGACCGAGAGCTCGAGCTCGGCGCTCGGCCTCGGGTTGGTCGTCGCGGTGGCGCTGGCGCTGTGGTCCGCCTCCAGCGGCATGGCGCACCTGCTCGAGGCGATCAACATCGCGTACGGCGAGGAGGAGCGCCGTGGCCCCGTGGCGCGACGCGGCATCGCCCTGCTCATGACGGTCGGGGTGCTCGTCGTCGTCGGCGTCGCGGTCGCCGGGTTCGGCGCGGCGGCGTCGCTCGGCGACTCGAACACGGCGCTGCGCTGGATCGTACGGATCGCGACCTGGGTCGTCGCCGCGCTGCTCTTCATCGGCGTGCTCGCGGTGCTGTACCGCCACGGCCCCGATCGCGACGAGCCCAAGTGGCGTTGGGCCAGCCCCGGAGCGATCGTCGCGCTCGTCGGATGGCTGGTGATCACCGCCGGCTTCAGCGTCTACGTGACGAACTTCGGCTCGTACAACGAGACCTACGGCTCGCTCGCCTCGATCGTCATCATGCTCTTCTGGCTCTACCTGTCCGCGTTCGTGGTGATGGTCGGCGCCGAGGTCAACTCCGAGCTCGAGCACCAGACCGCCCGTGACAGCACCAGGGGCCCCGAGCGACCGCTCGGCACCCGCGATGCCGAGGTCGCGGACACCGTCGGGGTGCGCACGTGAGCCGACCCCCGCGCTCGCCCGGGCGGACGACCCGCCCGCCACGCGTCGGCCTGGTGCTCGGCGGCGGCGGAGCGGTGGGAGCGGCCTTCCACGC
>JAFAFZ010000311.1 GCA_023423215.1 Actinomycetes bacterium | reverse complement strand
CCCCGGGTCGTGGTTGGGCGACCGGCGGGAGGACTACCTGGCCGCCCTGCGCGCCACGCTGGGCCCGGCGCTGCTCGGGGTCGAGCTGCGCATCGTCGACCAGGCCACCGGCGAGGAGCTGCCCTGGGACGGGGTCAGCCGCGGCGAGCTGCAGGCGGCGGGCCCGTGGGTCACGGGCGGGTACTACGCCGACGAGCGCTCGGCGGACTCGTTCACCGAGGACGGGTGGCTGCGCACCGGCGACGTCGCAGTGATCGACGAGCACGGGTACGTGCAGATCGTCGACCGCACCAAGGACGTCGTGAAGTCCGGCGGCGAGTGGATCTCGTCGGTCGAGCTCGAGAACGAGATCATGGCGCACCCCCAGGTGGCCGAGGCCGCCGTCATCGGCGTCGCGCACCCGAAGTGGGCCGAGCGTCCGCTGGCCGCGGTGGTGGTGAAGCCGGGCGAGACGCTCACCAAGGAGGACGTGCTCGAGTTCCTCGACGGGCGCGTCGCCACCTGGTGGCTGCCGGACGACGTCGTGTTCATCGACGAGGTCCCCAAGACCAGCGTCGGCAAGTTCTCGAAGAAGGACCTGCGGGACCGCTTCGCGGACCACGTCCTGCCGACGGCCTGAGCTCCACTCTCGGCCCGACCCGGTCCGACGCGTCCGGGCCGGGCCCTGCTTGGGGACCGGGGCACCGGCGGCTCTAGGGTCGGTGGCGGATGTACGACTTCCTGCGTCGACCGGTCTGGATCCTCAGTCACGTGCTGATCGCGCTGCTGGTCGTCGTCCTGATCGGCCTCGGCCTCTGGCAGCGCTCCCGCTACCTCGAGGAGCGTGACGAGCAGCAGCGGCTCGAGACGCTCGCGCGGGCCGAGCCGGTGCCCTACGACGAGGTCCTGCCCGCGAGCGACACCCCCTCGACCGAGTTCTCCGACGAGGACCGCTATCGGCGGGTCGTCGTCGAGGGCACCTACGACGGGGCGGCCGAGGTCGCGATCCTGAACCGCAGCCGTGACGGCGCGCCGGGTGCCTGGGTGCTCACGCCGCTCGTGCAGGCCGACGGCACCGCGGTGCCCGTGGTGCGCGGGTGGATCCCGTACGACCCGACGGCGGACAACGTCGCGCCGTTCCCGGACTCGGCTCCGCCCGAGGGACCCGTCGAGGTGACCGGGAACCTGCAGCCGAGCCAGGAACGTGGCTCGTTCGGCTCGACGGACCAGGGCGAGGGCACGCTGCGCGAGCTGTCCCGGGTCGACCTGGACCGACTGCAGCAGCAGCTGCCCTACGACCTGGAGCCGGCATGGGTCCTGCTCGACGGCCAGACGCCCTCGCAGCCCGACGGCGTGCCGGCGCCGGTGGAGCTCCAGACGACCGACCCGTCGCAGAACTTCTCGTACATGGTGCAGTGGTGGATCTTCGCCGCGATCGCCGCGGTGGGGTACCCGCTGGTGCTCCGGGTCGTCGCACGCAACAAGGCGAAGGGCGACCAGACCCCCGACGATCCGGACGAGGACGACGACGAGATCCCGTGGGCGCCCGGACTCGGGCCGAGCGGCGAGGAGCGCCGGGTAGCGTCGGATCCGTGACGCGACGGGTCCGGCGATGAGCGGCGAGCTCCCCGAGGTGCGCACGCGCCTGCTGGCAGCGGCCGTCGCCTGCGCCGAGCGGTCAGGGGTGCGCGGCTTCTCACTCGAGGACGTCGCCACGCAGGCCGGGCTGTCCCGCACCACGCTCTACCGCCACTTCCCGGGCGGGCGCGCCCAGCTCGTCGAGCAGGCGGCCACCTGGGAGATCGCGCGGTTCTGGGGGCGGCTGGCCGATGCGGTCGAGCACCTGCCGACGCTCGAGGACAAGCTCGCCGCCGGCCTGGTGATCGGGCGGAAGGTGATGGGCAGGAGCCAGATCCTGGCGAACCTGCTCGACCCCGAGCTGCGAGAGCTCATCGAGGCGGTCCAGCCCAGCGAGCCGATCATCCACGGCGTCCTGCGCGGCTACCTGGCCGACCAGCTGCGCGTCGAGGCCGCCGCCGGCCGGCTGCGCGACGACGTCGACCTGGACGCCGCCGCGGACTACCTGATGCGCATGACGCTGTCGTGGATGTCCAGCACCGGGGGAGCGGACCTCGCGGACGAGGACCAGGCGCGCCGGGTGGTGCGCACGCAGTTCCTCGCCGGTGTGCTCGTGCCGACCGCCTGAGCCGGGCCCCGTCCCTCGTCGCCGCCGATCACGACCAGCCCCTGCCCGTCCGGTCGCGCGGCTGCCGCTCGGGACCCGACGGTCACCCTCCGTGGCGGTCAGGCGCCTCCGCGCGCTCAAAGGGGTTGTCGATGAGACGTTTCCGGTTCTATTGTCACATCTGACCGCCACGGCACGCCGCCAGGCGCCGAGCTGGTCGCAGGGGGAGCGATGTCCGCACGACAGCTCGAGGTCGACGGCCAGCCGGCAGCCGCCGACGTCGCGCCTGCGGCCACGCCGCTCACCCTGACGCCGGCGGAGCGCCGCATCACCGACGGCCTGCTGCGATGCGTCGCCCGATGGGGGCTGTCCAAGACCACGATCGACGACCTGGCGCGAGAGGCCGGTGTCTCGCGCGCCACCGTCTACCGGCTGTTCCCCGGCGGCAAGGAGGCCGTGCTCTACGTCGCCGTGCGCGTGGAGGTGCAGCGACTGCTGAGCGACCTGCTCGCCGAGGCGATGCGGGCCGAGGACCTGGAGCACTGCCTCGTCGGCGGCCTGCACCACGCCTCGGTGTTCCTGGGTGAGCACCCCGCGCTGTCGTTCCTGCGCGACCACGAGCGTGCGGTGCTGGACCAGGTCGTGTCCTTCGACCGCCTCGACGTCGTCCTGGTCTCGGCCGGCGAGGCCCTGCGCCCTGCGCTGGCACGCTTCCTCGACCCGCAGGACGCGGTCGAGACCGGCGTCTGGTGCGCACGGCTCGTGCTGTCCTACCTGGACGAACCCGCCCGCGACATCGACCTTCGCCGGATCGAGGACGTGCGGTCCCTCGTGCGCAGCTTCGTCCTGCCCGGACTCCACCCCGTCGGGGCGACGGGCCGTCCACGCACCTGATCGACCCGACCC
>JAFAFZ010000301.1 GCA_023423215.1 Actinomycetes bacterium | reverse complement strand
CCTCGACGAACAGATGGGCAGGGCGGTGGAGCGCCGCAGCGGGCGGTGCCGGCCGGGCCGGGACCGTCTGCGGGGTGCGGGGCCGGTTCGGGTACCGTCAGGACGTGGACCTCTCCCGCCTCGATCGCAGCCGAATGCCCGTGCACGTGGCGGTCGTCATGGACGGCAACGGGCGTTGGGCGCAGCGCCAGGGACTGCCCCGCACCGACGGGCACGCCGCCGGCGAAGAGGCGCTGATGGACACCATCTGGGGCGCCCTCGACGCCGGCATCAAGTGGCTCACCGTCTACGCCTTCTCGACCGAGAACTGGCGCCGTCCGGTGGACGAGGTGCGGTTCCTCATGAACTTCAACGAGCGGCTGCTGCTGACCCGCCGTGACGAGCTGAACGAGCGCAACGTGAAGCTCCAGTTCATCGGCCGCCGTGACTGGCGGGTGCCGAAGCGCATCCTGCGCCGCATCGACGAGACGCTCGAGCTGACCGGCGACAACACCGCGATGACGGTGTCCATGGCGTTCAACTACGGCGGACGTGCCGAGCTGGTCGACGCCGTGCGGGCGATCGCCGCCGAGGGCATCCGGCCCGACAAGATCGACGAGAAGACGATCCGCGAGCACCTCTACGACCCGACCATGCCGGACCCCGAGCTGATGGTGCGGACCTCGGGCGAGTACCGCATGTCGAACTTCCTGATGTGGGAGATGGCGTACTCGGAGCTCGTCTTCACCGACGTGCTCTGGCCCGACTTCCGGCGCGAGAACCTGTACGCCGCGATCGACGAGTACCAGCGCCGCGACCGTCGCTTCGGTGGGCTGTCGGACACCGACGGCGCCAGCTGAGCCGTCGACGCCCCTCCTGCGTCAGCCCGCGTCGACGATGTCGTTCGCGGCGAGCCAGCCGAAGGTCATGGCACGGCTGAGCGAGTAGCCGCTGTTGTAGCCACCGCCGCCGGTGCTGCGCACTGCGCACTCGCCGACGGCGTACAGGCCCGGGATGACCGAGCCGTCCTCGGAGAGCACCTTGCCGTGGTCCGTCGTGCGCAGCCCGCCGCTCGCGATGCCGGTGTTCAGCAGCCGCAACCGCATGCCGAAGAACGGTGCCTGCTCGACCGGGGCGATGTTCGGGTGCGGGGCGTTGTTGTCGCCGCGGAAGCGACGCACCGACGCGTTCGAGCCACGGCCGAACTCCGGGTCCTCGTTGCGAGCCGCGGCCTCGTTGAACCGGGCGGCGGTCGCCTCGAGGCCGGCGGGGTCGACGCCGAGACGGTCGGCGAGCTCCTCGAGGGTGGACGCGGACTCGACCAGGCCCTCGGGGTAGTCGCCGCCGGGAGCCGTCGCCCCCAGGCCGTACTTCTGGTGGTGCTGCTCGTCCCAGATCATGAACATCGGGACGTTGGGCCGGTTCGACCCGTCGCCCTGGAGCGCGGCGGCCACGATCGACGGGTGGAACGAGTCGTCGCAGAACCGCTCGCCCTCGCGGTTCACGATGAAGGTGTGCGGCACGCAGTGCTCGTAGCAGGGGCGGAACCCGGTGTCGCCCTCGAACGCCGGGGTGGACAGCCGGTAGCCCGGCAGCACCGGCGCCGCCCACGCGGGGATCGACCGCACCTGGGCCCCGACCTGCTCGGCGAACGCGAAGTGGTCGCCGGTCAACGTGTCCGGCGCGACGCTGCCGGCGTCCTCGGCCTGCAGGCCCGTCACCTGGCGAGAGATCTCGGAGCTCCAGTCGTGGGAGCCGGTGGCCAGCACGACGTCGCCGCGCAGCTCGACCGTGCCGTCCGGTCCCTCGGCCCGCACGCCGACGACGCGCCCGTCCTCGACCAGCAGGTCGGTGACCGCCGTGCGCAGGCGCAGGTCGACGCCCAGGTCGTGCGCCGCGCCGGCGAACGCGGCGATGACGCCCTGGCCGTAGGTCATCACGTCGTCCGCGCGTCGCTGCTCGAGCACGGCGGCGAACTCGGCCCGGCGCGACAGGCCGCCGAACTCGAACATCTCGGCGTAGGTCAACCCGCTGGGGAAGTGGGGTCCGTGCAGCATGAGCGGGCGCCAGTCGCCGAGGCGTGCGCCGTCGAACGGCGCCCCGGTCAGGTAGCGGCCCCACGGGCGCGCTCCGTCGACGTCGGGGAAGTAGTAGTCGGGGTAGTCGGGGATCACGGTCCACTCGATGACGCCCCGGTCCGCGACCCACCGCGCTGCGGCGCGGGCGGCCTCGACCCACTCGGCGGAGCGTTCGGCTTCGAAGACGCTCGGCTCCTTCGCCGCCAGTGCGCTGATGTACTGCTGGGTCTGCTCGACCGTGTCGTCGGAGCCCTCGGCCGCCGCCACGTGGTTCGCGCCGACCCAGACCTGGCCGCCGCTGTAGGGGGCAGCGCCCCCGAAGCGCTCGCCGCGCTCGACCAACGTCACCGTCGCGCCGGCGCTCGCCGCGGTGACCGCGGTGGCGAACCCGCCCAGACCTGCTCCGACCACGACCACCGACTCCGACATGCGCCCCCCGGCGTCCGGACCACGGCCCGTGCCGTGGTTGATGCGAATGATGATAATGAATTGCTGCCGTGCGTGGGACGGACGGCTGCACCGGACGGGCGGATCGCTGGCGTCGCCGGGTGCCGGTTGGCAGCGGCGGACGGTGGGAGACTGGCGGGGTGAGCCTCTACCGCGACGTCGGCATCGTGTTGCGGACCTACAAGCTGGGCGAGGCCGACCGCATCGTCGTGCTGATGACCCGGGGCCACGGCAAGGTCCGCGCCGTCGCCAAGGGCGTGCGGCGAACCGGGTCGAAGTTCGGATCGCGCCTCGAGCCCGGCTCCCACATCCAGGTGCAGCTGCACGAAGGGCGGGGCGAGCTCGACATCGTGACCCAGGCCGTGACCGTCGAGCCGTACCGGCGCACGCGCGAGGACCTCTCACGGCTCTCGCGGGCCTCGTCGCTGCTCGAGGCGGTCGACCAGCTCGCCCAGGAGCGCGAGCCGACGCCGCGTCTGTTCGACATGCTCGCCGGTGGGCTGCGCACCGTGGACGAGCGCAACCCGGCGATGATCTCGGCCGCGTTCTACCTGAAGCTGCTCGCGGTCGAGGGCGTCGCCCCCGAGCTCGACGGGTGCGTCGACTGCGGCGAGGAGGGCGGGCCGTTCGCGCTGGCCCTCGACGCCGGTGGCGTGCGATGCACGAGCTGCGGCGGCGGCCGATCGGTGACCTCGGACTCGCTCAACGTCAGCCGGGCCGTGCTGGGTGGTGGGCTGAACGCCGTGCTCGACCTGCCGGAGAGCTCGGTCACCCACGAGGTCGAGTCGATCGCCACGAGCGCGCTCGAGGCGCACATCGAACGTCGCCTGCGCGCCCTGCGGCTGCTGCACGACGCCTGAGCGCCGGCCGCGGCCGGGGTCGACTCAGGCGACGACGGGCTCGTTGGTCAGCGCTCGGTAGCTGTAGGTGATCATCACGAGGCCGACCGGGATCGACACCAGGACGCCGACGTAGCAGGCGAGCTGGCCGACGTACTGCACGGCGTAGGCCAGGATCAGGACGAGGAACACCGGTCCCAGGTTGTTGCGCACCAGCTCGACGCTCTGGCGGATCGCGTCGACCGGGCCGACGCCCTTGTCGAGCGCGATCAGCGGTGCGTAGGCGCAGAAGAAGAGGACGGCGATGCCGGGCAGGATGCACAGGAGCATGCCGATCGTCGATGCGACCGCCACGATCAGCACCGTGCCGATGTAGGTGCCCAGGTTGGTCGTCTCGACGAGCATGCCGAGCGAAGGTGCGACGCCACGCGTCACGGCCAGACCCGCGCGGTAGACGCCGGCCTGCACGACGAAGCTGATGGCGAGTACCACCACGATGGCGACGGAGTAGCCGATCCAGCCCAGGATCATCGATGTCGTGTTCCTCCTCATCGCGGGAAGGAGCGCAGCGAACGCGACGACGGTCCCGATCAGGCTGACCAACGCGACGACCACCAGGATGAGCAGGAACTCCTTCCAGTGCTCGCTGAACTTCTTCCAGCCGTAGCTGAACGC
>JAFAFZ010000297.1 GCA_023423215.1 Actinomycetes bacterium | reverse complement strand
AGCTCGTCGTCGTGGACGACGCCCACCACGTCGCCGAGGTCGACCTGGACCGCGGGCTGGTGCAGGGCGAGCGGGTGTCGGTGGGCGCGCTCGCGACGATCGTCGACGTCCTGGCGGGCGCGCTGTGCGGCCGAGCGATCGCCCCGGACTGGATGGCGACCTCGTCGTTGACGCTCCACCTCGGTGCGGTGCCCCGGGGTGGCCGGCTCCTGGTCGACGCCCGGGTCGCCCGGCTGGGCCGCACGACGCTGGTCATCCAGGTCGGGCTGCGCGAGGGAACGCTCGAGCTCGGGCTGCCGCCGGGTGCGGCGACGATCGGCGACGGGGTCGTGACCTTCTCGCGGCTGCCGCGTCGCGACACGAACCTGGACATCGGGCGCTACCAGGCCACGCCGGGCCAGCGGACGTCGTTCGCGCTCGACGGCACCGGCCTGGGCGACGGCGGCTTCGAGCGCGCCATCGGCTGCCAGGTCCTGGACGCGGCGACCGGGTCGACCCTCACCACGGTCCAGCCCTACGTGCAGAACTCCTTCGGCGCGGTGAACGGCGGCATCGTCGGAGCGATCGCGGACGTCGCCGCTCGCGCAGCGGTCGGCGTCGCCGTCGGGGCCGATCCCGCATCCCTGCGCACGACCGACCTCTCGGTCCACCACCTGAGCCAGGTCCGCCAGGGCGCCGTCGCCAGTCGCGCGACCGTGCTCGGGCACGACGGTCGGGACCGTCGCGACGACGGCGCGCGCACCGTGCGCGTCGAGCTCTTCGACGCCGAGGGCGAGGGAGCGACCGCCGCGGACCCCGAGGTCGCCCACCCGTGGTCGACCGCGATGGCTGTGGCGCACGTCACGGTTCAGGTGCCTCGTCACGGGTGAGCGCGGCGCGCGGGTATAGCGTTCGCCGGGCTCGCCCAGCACCAAGGAGAGCAGCCCGAGCGGAAGCTGGTTTCCGCGCAGGAGATGCAGGCCCGTGAGCGGTCAATCGAAGTCCAAGGTCGGGCTGGCGTCCCTGACCCTCGGTGCCCTCGGCGTCGTCTACGGCGACATCGGGACGAGCCCCCTCTACGCGTTCAGGGAGACGTTCCACGGGCACCACCTCGAGGTGACCGAGCGCAACGTGATCGGCGCGTGCTCCCTCGTCTTCTGGTCGCTGATCCTCATCGTGTCGATCAAGTACCTGCTGTACGTGCTGCGTGCGGACAACAAGGGCGAGGGCGGCATCCTGGCGCTGACCTCGCTCGTCGCGCCCCGCCGCGGCGCGGTCGTCATCGGGCGCATCAAGTGGCTCGTCCTGCTCGGCCTGTTCGGCACGGCGCTGCTCTACGGCGACGGCGTCATCACCCCGGCCATCTCGGTGCTCTCCGCCGTCGAGGGCCTCAAGGTGGTGCAACCCAGCCTCGGGGACTACGTGCTGCCGATCGCGGTCGGCATCCTCGTCGGCCTCTTCGCGGTGCAGAAGCGCGGCACGGGTGCGGTGGGCAAGGTGTTCGGCCCGATCATGATCCTGTGGTTCCTGACGATCGGCGTGCTCGGCCTGGTCAAGACCGCTGGCAACCTCGACGTGCTCTCGGCCATCAACCCCGTGCACGGCCTGCAGTACCTGTTCGGCAACGGCATCGACGGCTGGCTCTCGCTCGGCAGCATCTTCCTGGTCGTCACCGGCGGCGAGGCGCTGTACGCGGACATGGGCCACTTCGGTCGCTCGCCGATCCGTCTGGGCTGGTTCACCGTGGCGCTGCCGTGCCTGATGCTGAACTACTTCGGCCAGAGCGCCCTGCTCGTCGACGACCCCCACGCGATCGAGAGCCCCTTCTACCTGCTGGGGCCGGAGTGGATGCGTCCGTTCCTGGTCGGCATGGCGACGCTGGCCGCGATCATCGCGTCGCAGGCGCTCATCTCCGGCGCGTTCTCGTTGACGGTGCAGGCGGTGCAGCTCGACTACCTGCCACGTCTGGCGATCTCGCACACGTCCGAGTCGCACGTCGGCCAGGTCTACGTGCCGATGGTCAACTGGCTGCTGATGGCGGGCAGCATCACGCTGGTCCTCGCGTTCCAGACCTCGGGCAACCTGGCCGCCGCGTACGGCATCGCGGTCACCGGCACGATGGGCATCACCACCATCCTCATGGCGGCGTTCGCCCGCAACACGTGGAAGTGGCCCATGTGGCGCGTCCTCGTGGTGACGATCCCGCTGCTGGTGATCGACCTGTCCTTCTTCCTGGCGAACGTCGCGAAGATCCCGGACGGTGGCTGGTTCCCGATCCTGGCCGCCATCGCCATCATCATCTTCATGACGACGTGGCGGACCGGTCGCCGGCTGCTCGCCGAGCGCATCCGCCGCGGCGAGGTCCCCATCGACGACTTCCTGTCCGAGCTCGACCCGTCGAACATCACCCGGGTCCCCGGCACGGCCGTCTTCCTGTTCAAGGGGTCGGGTGCGGCGCCGCCCGCCCTCATCACCAACACCCGCCACAACCACGTGGTGCACGAACGTGTCGTGCTGCTGTCGGTCCTGACCTCCGACGAGCCCTACGTCGACGAGGAGCGCCGCGGCGAGGTCGTGGACTTCGGGCAGGGCTTCTTCCAGGTGACCCTGCACTACGGGTTCATGCAGGAGCCGGACGTCGAGGCCGGGCTCATGTCGCTGCACGACGAGCGGCTGCCCATGCCCGAGGGCTCGCTCACGTTCTTCCTCGGACGCGAGACGGTGATCGCCGCGCCCATCCACGGCATGGCGGACTGGCGGGAGCGCCTGTTCGCGCTGCAGCTGCGCACCGCGGCGAGCGCCGCCCGCTTCTTCCGCCTCCCGACCGACCGCGTCGTCGAGGTCGGCTCGCAGGTCGAGATCTGACCCGGCCGTGCACCCGAAGTTCATCGGGTGCACAC
>JAFAFZ010000256.1 GCA_023423215.1 Actinomycetes bacterium | reverse complement strand
GCTCGACGCGGCCTGTCGCGACGTCGGGTTCTTCCAGGTCACCGGCCACGGCATCCCGACCCAGGTGCTGGACGACCTGGAGGTCGCGGCCGAGGCCTTCTTCACGCAACCGCTTGAGGAGAAGCTGCGCTGGTGCTCCCCGTCGCCGGAGATCGAGCGGGGCTACAGCGCGAAGGGCACCGAGGGCCTGTCCTACAGCGTCGGGCTCGAGCAGCCGCCCGACCTGTTCGAGGCGTTCACCGTCGGCCTGGAACCGCTCCCGGACGACCCCGCCTACCACCCCGACGCGCACCACTGGTTCGCCCCGAACATCTGGCCGGACGAGCCGAGCACGCTGCGACCGGCGATGCTCGCCTACTACCGCGAGGTCGAACGGGTCGTGCACCTGACGACCTCTCGCCTGGCGCTCGCGCTCGACATGCACGAGGACTTCTTCGAGCCGTTCACCGACCGCTCCACCGACACCTTGCGCATCAACTGGTTCGAGGCGGCGCCGGGCGAGGTCGCGCAACCCGGTCAGATGGGCATCGGACCGCACACGGACTACGGCATCATCTCGATGCTGTTCAACGACCAGGCGCCCGGGCTGCAGGCGTACGTCGACGGCCGCTGGCAGGGCGTGGTGCCGGTGCCCGGTGCGCTGCTCGTCAACGTCGGCGACCTGCTGTCGCGCTGGACGAACGACCGCTGGCGCTCGACGCTGCACCGGGTGGTGCCGGTCCAGGCGACCGGCGGCAGGGTGCCGCGCCGGCGGAGCACGCCGGTCTTCCACGCGGGCAACTTCGACGCGCTGGTCGAGTGCATCCCCACCTGCTGCAGCCAGGAGAACCCCGCGAAGTACGCGCCGATCACCGGCGGCGACCACGTGCTCGCCAAGCAGCTCAGCGCACGGCTGCTCGAGGCGAAGGACACCATGTCGACCCTGGGCGACCGGGTCGCCGCCCTGCACGAGTAGCCGCCCTGCGCTCAGTCGCGACGGTCCGATCCGTCTGCATCGACGAGGATGCACACCGACCGATCGGAGCTCGTCGATGGCCACCTTCCTGCTGATCCCCGGTGCGGGGTCGACGCCCTGGTACTGGCACCTGGTCGAGCCGCGCCTGCGCGGGGCCGGACACGACGTCGTCGCCGTCGAGCTGCCGGCGGACGACGACGACGCCCGGTTCGACGACTACGCCCGGGTGGCGATCGAGCAGCTCGGCGATCGCCCCGACCCGGTCCTGGTCGCCCAGTCGATGGGCGCCTACACCGCCGGGCTGGTCGCCGACCGCATCCCGGTACGGCTCGTGGTGCTCGTCGCCGCGATGGTGCCGACGGGCGGCGAGTCGGGCGGCGACTGGTGGGAGGCGTCCGGGCAGTCGGCGGCGCGGGCCGAGCTGATCGCCGCGCAGGGGTGGGACCCCGCCGAGGCGGACGACCCGGTGCACATGTTCGTGCACGACGTCCCCGAGGAGCTGGCCGCCGCGGCGTTCGAGCACACGACCGACCAGTCCGGCACCCCCTTCGAGGATCCGTGGCCGCTCGAGGCGTGGCCGAACGTGCCGACCCGCTTCCTGCTGTGCCGCGACGACCGGCTGTTCCCCGCCGAGTTCCTGCGCGAGCTCGTCCGTGAGCGCCTGGGGATCGAGGCCGACGAGCTGCCGGGCGGACACCTGCCGGCGCTCGCGCATCCGGACGAGCTCGCCGATCGGCTGCTGGCCTACGAGCGGTCGCTCACTCCTTGACGTCGATCGTCTCGCCCGGGAGCTCGTCGGCCAGGAACGACTCGTAGCCCTCCTCGCCCGCGACGTAGGTCAGCAGGAACGAGACGAGCGCCCGGTTCGAGAGCTGGTGGGCCTGCTCGATCGGCATGAGCTCGTCGGCGCACCCCTCGAGCGCGTACTCGTCGACGGCGTCGATCAACGGCTGCGGCACGTTCGCCAGCGTCGGCAGCAGCTCCTGGTAGTCGCAGACGTCGGTGAACGACTGGTGTCCGGCGCCCTCGAGGTCGACGCGCCAGAGCGGGCGGCCGCTGACCAGGTCCCACGCACGCAGGGTGTCGGGGTCGATCGGCACCGTCGTGTCCTCGGTGCCCGAGAGCAGCAGCGTGGGCACGTCGACCGCCTCGAGCTCCTCGTCCGAGTTCAGCTGCGTGGCGGGCGCGATCGCGGCGACGGCGTCGATGCGGTCGTCCGGCGGGATCGTGCCGAGCGAGTTCTGGTAGCCGCCCGCCGCAGCGAGGGCGGTGAAGCCGCCGAAGGAGTGCCCGGTGACGCCGATGCGCTCCGGATCGATCGTCCCGGAGAACGGTCCGTCGATCGCGGCCGAGTCGTCCAGCATCCGGTCGATCAGGAACTCGACGTCGCCGACGCGGTCGAACGCGATCTGCTCGCGGGGCGGCTGGGTGCCGCCGATCGACTCGACCGCGGTGTTGCCGACGTGGTCGACCGCGGCGACGACGAACCCGTGGCTGGCCAGCAGCTCGGTGAAGTACGAGGCGACGTAGCGCAGGCCGCCGCTGCCGTGGGAGTAGACGACCAGAGGGAAGGGCCCGTCGGTGCTGATCGCCACGTTCGCGAGCGCCAGCTTCGAGGCGAACTCGATGCCGGGCAGGAACTGGTAGATCGACGGCTCACCGACCGCGTCGGCGGCGGCCGGGTACCAGACGTCCGCGACCAGCTGACGATCCCGATCGCCGTCGGTGAGCTCGAGCACGGTCCGACCGACCGTGAAGGGGCCCGGCTCGTCGGGCGCATCGACGTCCGGCGCGGCCGTCGTGGTCGACTCTGCGGCCGTGGTCGTCGTCGCCCCCGACGCGTCGTCCGCGTCGTCGCTGCTCGAGCAGGCGGCGGCGAGCAGCGCGGCGGTGACCAGGACGGCGGCCGCCGCACCACGGCGCAGCGACGAACCTCGCCCGCCGGTCGAACGCTGGATGGTCGAGTCCTGCACGTGATCCCCCTGTCGGACGGGTCCGTCGCCCGGCCGGCGCGTCACTCTAGGGAGTCCGTGGCGCGGCGTGGTGCAGTCCGGGCGGGATCAGGTCGAGAGCAGGTCGGCGGCCAGCTCGCCGAGCAGCAC
>JAFAFZ010000190.1 GCA_023423215.1 Actinomycetes bacterium | reverse complement strand
GCGCGGCACCCATCACGCCGCACCTCTCGACGCTGCCTTGGACAGGACCACCGCGGCGATCAGCAGGGAGCCCTGCACGATCTGGGCGATCCACGACTGCACGCCGATCATGATGAGTCCGCTCTGCACGACCGCCAGGAAGGCGGCGCCCACGAGCGTGCCGGCGACGTCGAAGATGTTCGAGCGGAACGCCGTGGTCCCGAGGAAGCACGCGGCGTAGGTCGGCAGCAGCAGGGCCACCGCCGAGTTCGGGTAGTACGACGCGGACTGCGCCATGAGGATGACCGCGGCGACCGACGCGCCCACGGCCGACACGACGAAGCCGCTGGCTCGCAGCACGTCGACGCGCACGCCGGCCAGGCGCGCGGCCTCTGGGTTGCCGCCCGCCGCCCGCATGCGCCGCCCGACGACGGTGCGCTCCATGCCGACCCAGACGAGCAGAGCGAACACGGCGGCGATCCACACCGCGTTCGGCACGCCGAGCGTGCGGCCGACCGCGAGCTCGGTGAACTCCACCGGGATCCCGTCGTAGAGGGTGACGCCGCGCATGATGCCGAACTCGAGCCCGGCGAAGATGGTGCCGGCGCCCAGCGTGATGATGAACGCGTTCACCTGGGACTTCACGACGATGGTGCCGACCAGCAGGCCCATCAGGGCCGCCGCGGCGACGACGATGCCGATGGAGCCGAGCCACGGCAGCCCCTGGTTGCTGATCAACCAGATGAGCACGGCGCCCGAGAGCTGCGCGCCGTTGCCGATCGACAGGTCGAACTCGCCCAGGCCGAGCGGCACGGTCAGCGCGACCGCCAGGATGATCAGCGGCGCCGCGATGCTCGCCGTCGACCGCGCGTTGGCGATCGTGAAGAACGAGTTCGGCTCGAGGATGCCGAAGATGGCGATGACGACGCCCAGCATGAGCAGCAGGCCGAAGCGGGTGATGAACTTCAGCACCGCCTGACCCGGCGGCGGCGCGTGGTCGGTGCGCACGGGCGTCGGCTCACCCGCCGGCTCCTGCAGCACCGCCGTCTCGGTCAGCGTGCGACCTTCTTCCAACACGTGGACTCCTGGTGATCGATGGGTGTTCGCAGGCGCTCGCCGACGGAGGGGGGTCTCCGACGGCGAACGACCGACGAGGGATCCGCTCAGCGCGGGGTGAACTCGATGTGCAGCTCCTTGAGCGCACGGAGGAAGTAGTTGGGGTGGTACTCGAAGGTGTTGCCGTCGGCGTAGCGGATCGACTCGACCCGGTCGACGAGGCCCTTGAAGCCCCAGAAGAGCTCACGGCGTGCGAGCGCCGCGCCCAGGCAGAAGTGGGCGCCGAAGCCGTAGCCGAGGTGGCCCTTCGCGCCCTCGCGCTCCAGGTCGACGTCCGCCGGGCACTCGTACTCGCGCCCGTCGCGGTTGCCGGCGGCGAAGCGCATGTTGAGGATCGAGCCGGCCGGCAGCTGCACGCCGTGCAGCTCGGTGTCGCGGGCGACCTCTCGCAGCAGGCCCTGCACCGGCGTCTCGAGGCGCACGACCTCTTCGATGAAGACGGGCAGGTACTTCTCCGGGTCCGACTTGAGCGCGTCCCACACCTCGGGCTTCTCGATCAGCATGACGACGCCGGCCGAGAGCGCGTTGGTCGTCGTCTCGGATCCGCCGACGAAGATGTCGGCCATCATCTCGCCGTGCAGCTCCTCGTCGGTGAGCGTGCGGCCCCACTCGGGGATCGGCTTGTTGACGAGGTCGCTCAGCACGGTGTCCTCGGGCGTCTCGCGCAGCCGCTCGAAGATCGCCTGGAAGTAGTGCTGCGCCTCGATCTCCTTCTCGGCCGACCAAAGGCGCTCGTCCATGGTCTGCATCAGGCCGAGGCGCTGCACCCAGGCGTCGGTCCACGCCTTGATGCGGGGCATGTCCTCGGGCGGCACGCCCATCTGCTTGCCGATCGTGTAAAGCGGCAGCGGCACGGCGAAGGCGCTGACCCACTCGCAGTGGCCGTCGCCGATGAAGCTGTCGAACAGGTCGTTGGCCAGGCCCTCGACGTAGGGGTCGAGCTGCTTGACGCGGCCCGGGCGGAACGCCTGCGACATCATGCGCCGCAGCTCGGTGTGCTTCTCGCCGTCGAGCGCGTCCAGGTTGCGGGCCGGCACCCAGCCCTTCTCCTCGTACAGCTTCTGGATCTGCCGCTCCTGCTCGGCGGCCTCCTCCTGCTTGCGGATCTCCTCGGGGTCCGTCGGCTTCATGGCCTTCTCGGTCATGCCGGCGGCCGAGCCCACCTGGTTGGTGAAGAGCTCGGGGTTGGAGAGGATCGCCTTCAGGTCCTCGTAGCGGGTGATGACGAACATGCCGGTGTGCGGGTCCCGCCAGACCGGCGCCTCCTCGCGCAGCTGGTCGTACGCGGGGTACGGGCAGGCGTTCGTCTCGGTGTCGAAGAAGTTGATGTCGATCGTGTCGCTCATGGTGGGTGGGTGCTCCCGGGTGGTGGTGCTGGTCTGGGTGTGGGGCGAACGGGGTGGACGGACGCGTGCGGCGTCAGGACATGCCGAGGGCGTCGACGCTGTCGCGCCACGCCAGGACGCCGCCGTCGATGAGCCAGGTGACGCCGTTGACGAAGGACGAGCGCGGCCCGGCCAGGAAGCAGACGAGCTCGGCCACGTCGACCGGGTCGCCGATGCGGCGGACCAGGTGGGCGCCGAGGTGCGCTGCGTCGGGCGCCTCGGCGAGCTCGGGATCCTCGCCGGCGATCGTGGAGCCGACGGTCTTGACCATCTGGCTCTCGACGGTCGCCGGGCAGTAGCAGTTGGCGCGGATGCCGTACGGGGCGAGCGCGACAGCGAGGTTCTTCGTCATCATCGCGATCCCGCCCTTGGACGTGCCGTAGGCGAGTCCGTAGGGGTAGCCGGCGAAGGACGCCGTGGACCCGGCGTTGATGACCGACGGGCCCAGGTCGCTCTGCTTCAGGTACGGCAGCGCCGCCTTGGTGCAGACGAACGCACCTCGCAGGTTCACCGCGATCACCCGGTCGAAGGTCTCGATCGCCATGTCCTCGAACGAGAAGTCCGTGGCGATCATCGCCTCGTGGATGCCGGCGTTGTTGTGCAGGACGTCGATGCCGCCGAAGGTGTGCGCTGCGGTGTCCATCAGCGTCCGGACCTGGCCGTCGTCGGTGATGTCGCAGTGCACGAAGGTCGCCTCGCCGCCCTCGTCGCGGATCGCTGCCGCCGTCGCCTCGCCCTCGTCGTCGAGGACGTCGGAGATCACGACCTTGGCGCCGCGGGCGGCGGCGAGCCGGCCGGTGGCGGCACCCAGTCCCCGGGCGGCGCCGGTGATGACGAAGGTGCGGTCGGTCAGGTCCTGCGGTTCGGTGGTCACGTCGGTCCTCCGGTCGGCCGCGCGGCGGCTCGACCCGTGTGGTCGTGGGTGGTCGATGCGCACCTGTCGGGAGCCCGTGCGAGGTGGGCTCCCGACCGGAGGGTGTGTGGGAACGTCAGTCGTTCAGCTCGACGCCGGCCGTGGTCCAGCGCTCGACGAAGAACGGCTCGAAGGGCTCCCAGGGGTAGGCGTCGCCGTCCGGCACGTCGGCCGGGGTGATCAGCGCCGTCGGGAGCGGCTTGATCGACATGTCGGTGACCCAGTCCTCTTCCTCGAGGATCCACTTGTTCACCAGTGCGTCGAAGGCGTACCACGGGTCGAACTCGATCGGGGAGTCGGCCAGCGCCATCGGGGCGTCGCCCTCCTTCCACTCGCGCATCACCTGGAGCGCCTCGGGCGGCGGGTAGTAGCCGTAGACCGCGGCCTTCTGCAGGTTCTGGCTGGCGATGGTCTGGAGCGAGGTGACGAACTCGAAGTCCTGCAGCGCCCAGATCACGTTGATGTCGGGGTTCGCCCGCAGCGCGTTCGCGACGGCCGTCTGCGTGTCCTGGACCGCGTTGGCCAGGTCGGTCTCGTGCTCGACCGCGACCTCGATGTCGGTGTCCTTGGTGTCCGCGACGAGGGTGTCGAAGCGGATCTTCAGCGCCGGCAGGCCCGAGGCGTTCAGCGAGAGCGCCTGGCCCTTGCCGTCGAGGTCCTCGATCATCTGCTCGGCGAGCAGGTTCGACATCTCCTCGTCGCTCGGCGCGTAGGTCGCTGCGAAGTACCCCTGCGGGTCGTCGAGCGGTGCGCCGATCGCGATGATCGGGATGTCCTTCTCCTTCGCGGCACGGAAGCCCTCCTGGGCCTGCGCCGGCGAGATCGCGATGTCGAGGATCGCGTCCACGCCCTGGTTCACCAGGCTGGAGACGTCGGCCGCCATCTTGGCGGGATCGCCGTTCGCGTTGGTCACGACGACCTTCCAGCCGAGCAGCTCGGCGGCCCGCTCGGCCGTCTCGATCTGCACGCCGACGGCGGGCGACTGCAGGGTGATGGCGGCGATGCCGATCACCTTCTCCTCGTTCGCGCCGCCACCTCCGCCGCCGGAGGAGGAGCCCCCGGACGAGGTGTCGCCCTCGGAGTCGCTGCCGCAGGCGGCGGCGACGCCGACGAGCACCAGTGCGAGCAGGGCGGCGACGATGCGCCGGAATCGACGGACGTTCACAGCGCCCTCCGATCGGTGGAGGCGCGCGCGGGCACGCGGGTGGATGGGTGGATGGTCACAGCTGAAGCCCCCTCTTGGCGTGACGACGTCGCGTCCGACCCCCGGCCGCGTCCGTGTCGTGTAGTTGCTGCTAACCATACGCATGATTAGCAGCAATGACAAGCGTCACGCCGAGATGTAGTCAGGGTCCTCCGGCCCGCCTCGCCCCTGCTCCCCGATCGCCGCTCCCCGCCACGTCAGCGTGGGGCGGCGAAGCGGTCGCAGACCCCGACGAGCGCCGACGCGTTCTCGGGGTCGAACATCGAGTGGCCCGCCCGGGTGTTGACGATCAGCTCGGCCTCGGGCCAGCGGCGGTGCAGGTCCCACGCCGTGCGCATCGGGCAGACGACGTCGTAGCGGCCCTGCACGATCGCCGCCGGGATGTGGCGGATCCGGTCGACGCCGTCGAGGAGCTGGTCGGGGTCATCGAAGAAGCCGCCGTGGACGAAGTAGTGGTTCTCGATGCGCGCGAAGGCCTCAGCCTGCTCCGGCGGCTCGGCGTCGTCGGACGGGTCCAGCATCGACGTCGCCCGCTCCCACTCGGACCACGCCCGGGCGCACCGCAGCAGCTCGTCGCGGTCGTCGCCGAAGAGCCGACGGTGGTAGGCCGCGATCAGGTCGTCGCGCTCCTCGACCGGGATGGGTTCGAGGAAGCGCTCCCATGCGTCGGGGAACAGGTGGCTGGCGCCGTCCTGGTAGAAGAACCGCAGCTCGGAGGGGCGCAGCAGGAAGATGCCGCGGAGCACCAGCCCGGTGACCCGGTCCGGGTGCGTCTGGGCGTACGCCAGCGACAGCGTCGATCCCCACGAGCCGCCGAAGACGAGCCAGCGGTCGATGCCGAGCAGCTCCCGCACGACCTCGATGTCGGCCACCAGGGCCCAGGTCGTGTTGTGCTCGACCGACGCGAACGGCGTGCTGGCCCCGCAGCCCCGCTGGTCGATGAGGACGACCCGGTAGTGGTCGGGGTCGAAGAAGCGGTAGTGCTGGGGTGAGGAGCCGCCGCCCGGCCCGCCGTGCAGCACGACGGCGGGCACCCCGTCGGGTGGTCCGGACTCGTGGACGACGATCGTGTGGCCGCCCGACACGGGCACGGTTCGGGTGACTCGATGGTCCCGCACGGGGTACAGCTCCGGCACCGCTCCATCATGTCCCGTCACGACCACGCCCCAGTCGTGGCAGCCGTGCCGACCTCGTCCCGGAGCCGAGGATCTTCTCCAGTTCCGGCGGGTTTCGGCCGACCACACGGGGGTGCCGGGCAACAGCGGAAGGCGA
The DNA here is from genome assembly GCA_023423215.1 of Actinomycetes bacterium. Classification (GTDB taxonomy): domain Bacteria; phylum Actinomycetota; class Acidimicrobiia; order Acidimicrobiales; family Microtrichaceae; genus JAFAFZ01. The sequence continues at coordinate 4,635 of JAFAFZ010000190.1, read as the reverse complement.
CGACGGGGCGCATGATCGGACAGGGTGCAGCGACACAACTGGCGTTGAGCAGCGCGGTCGACCGACTGACCGCGCACGCGCCCGAGTGGTCGACCGAGCGGGTGCTCGACGAGGGCCTCGACCTGGTGCGTGACCGCTCGTGGGCCGACGCGTCCGCCTTGTTCACGCTGCGCGGCGAGCGGGTCGTCACCCTGTGCTGCCGGCCGGCGGCCTCGGACGACCAGCCCGACGAGCAGCCGGCCGACTGGTTCCCGTGGGGACTCGCCCCCGTCAGCCCTCGACGCTTCCTCTTCGTCGAGCAGGCCGGGCTGCTGCCCGCCGCTCCCGAGGGCCGGGGCCTGCTCGGGGACCTGGGCATCAGCTCGTGCCTGCACCTGCCGATCCTCGAGCGCCAGCAGCCCATCGGCGCGCTCCAGCTGTACTGGCGCGAGCCTCGCCTGGTCTGGGACGACGAGCAGGGCCGCATCCTGCGCAGCCTCGGCCGGTTCCTGCTGCGCTGCGCCGCGACCGAGGACCGGTCGCACGGTCCGCTGCCGTCCGGTCGCTGATCGACCGAGGCCGGCGCGTCGCGCTGGTGTGCCTCAGCGTGCGTCGTCGCCCGGCGGGTCCTCGGGCGGCGCGTCGGGCAGGGCGTCCGGAAGTCCCTCGGACAGGTCCGTCACCAGGCCACCGCTCCCGTCGTCGTCGGGCGCCGGTCCCCCCATGGGCGCGCCCGGAGGTGCGACGGGTTCGTTCCGGCTGACGCGGCGCAACGCGCGGTACAGGGCGTTCGGGCCCTGGGTGTCCGCGATCTCGTCGAGCTGGGTCAGGTCGGACTCGATGACCTCGTGGCGGTCCAGGTAGGTCGACACGAACGCCTGGATCACGGCCGCGGCGGGCAGGGCGAAGATCGCACCCATCGGCCCGAAGAGGCTGGCGCCCGCCAGGGCCGCGCCGAACGCGACCGCGGGGTGCAGGTCCATCGTGTGGGCGGTGATGCGGGGTGCCAGCAGGTAGTTCTCGACCTGCTGGTAGACGAGGATCCAGCCGAGCACCCAGATCGCGTCGATCGGGTCGTTCAGCAGGGCCAGGAGCAGCGGGAGCGCGCCACCGATGTAGGTGCCGATGACGGGCACGAACTGGCTGGTGAGGCCCATCCAGAGCGCGAGCGCCAACGGCGACGGCAGGCCGAGCAGCGCGAAGACGACCCACGAGGTCGCGGCGCTGACCACTGCCAGCAGCAGCCGGGAGAACACCCAACCGCCGGTCTTCTCGACCGACAGCTCCCAGAGCCGCAGGACCACCATCTGGCGACGGGCCGGCAGCAGCGAGCACACCCCGCGCCGCATCTGCGGGCCCTGCGAGATCATGTAGTAGCTGAACAGGAAGACCGTGAACATCTGGAACACGACGGTCACCGCGGTGCCCGTCACGGACAGCACCCGCCCACCCATGTCGGCGGCCAGCGCGGTCAGGTCGTCCTGGTAGTCGCGCAGCGTGTCGTTCAGCTCGTCCGAGGTGATCTCGGTGTCGAAGGTGTCGTTGACCCAGTTGGTGGTCTCGGTGATGTAGTCCGGCGCCTTGTGGACCAGATCGGCGGTCTGGCCCACGACCAGGCTGATCATGACGCCGACGAACACGCCGCCCACGCCGAAGATCACCACGAAGCAGACGAGCGTGGCGCGCCCGCGGCGCCAGCCGCGGTTCGCGAGCCAGTTCACCGCCGGCTCGACCGCGAACGACAGGAACAGCGAGACGGCGATCAGGCGGATGAGCCCCTCGAGCTTGTCGAGGATGCCGCGGGCCGCCATGAAGACGAACACCGAGAACGCGACGGCGACGACGGCGCGCCAGAACCACTTCGGCAGGGCCCGGTCTCCGACGATCGACCCGAGCGTCGGCTGCTCGTCCGCTCCCGCCACGGTCGGGGTGTCCGGGGGGATGTCCGTCACCCGGTCAGCCTCGCACGCACCCACCGGCGGGTCGCGGACCGCGACGGGGGATCCGCTGCGCCGGAGCGGGGGACGCTGGTCGAGGGTGGCCGGGTCGAGCGGTGGAGGTGGGCCGCGGGTGGGCGTCAGCCGCCGGCGAACATCATCAGCCACTGCTCCGGGCTCTTCGGCTTGAACACCACGTTGCGGGCGCGGTTGTCGCCCATGCGCTCGCGGGGTGCGCCGGAGTAGTTGTGGCCGGGGAACAGGTACGCGTCGTCGGGCACCTGCGCCAGGGTCTGGGTGAGGCTGTAGTACAGCGCCTCGGGGTCGCCGCCGGGCAGGTCGGTGCGACCGCACCCGTCCAGGAAGAGCGTGTCGCCGCTGATGAGGCAGCCGTTGACGTAGAAGCACTGGCTGCCCGGGGTGTGGCCGGGCGTGTGGACCAGCTGGATCGGCAGCTCGCCCACCATGACGGTGTCCCCGGGCTCGTGCACGGCGAGCTGGTCCGGCGTCAGGTCGCTGGCGCGCAGCACCCACTCGCGCTCGGCGGACTGGATGTGGATCGGCACGTCGACCAGCTCGAGCAGCGTCGCCGCCCCCTCGATGCGCACGCCCATGATCTCTCCGCCGCAGTGGTCGGCGTGGTAGTGGGTGATGAGCGCACCGGTCAGCTCCATGCCGTCGGCCTGGGCGATGGCGTGCAGCTCGGCGACGCCGTAGGCCGGGTCGATGGCGACGCACTCCCCCGTCGCCCGGTCGCCGATCAGGTAGGCGAAGTTCTGCATGCCGCGTGCCAGGTCGTCGCGCACGGCGAAGTCCCGACCGGAGAGCAGCTGGCGGAAGTAGAAGCGCGGGACCTGCGGCTCGGCGTCGGGCCCGGTGGCGGTGTCGGTCACGGCCGCGATCGTAGTGGTCGCCCTGCGGCGCCCTCGCTCGTGGGCGAGCCGACCCACCCGGCGAGCAGCGCGCGGTACGCAGCGTCGTAGCGGTCGTAGTCGGCGCGCAGCGCGGCGCCGGCCCAGCGACGAGGCAGCAGCTCGCGGGGCAGCAGCGGGTCCACGCCGAAGTGGCGCAGCACCGCCGCCGAGAGCACGAAGCCGGGTGCGAGCGCGTCGCTGTCCCCCGCCTGCAGCCGTGGCAACAGCTCGTGCATGCGGCGTCGCAGGTCGAGCGCGTCGGTCGACCAGCCGTCCAGGTCCCAGAGCTGTGCGACGAGCTGCGCCTCGGGCGCGTCTAGCGAGGTCGCCGGCTCGACGGCGAACCGGCGGCACTGGGCGGCGACCACCGCGGACGCCCCGGGCTGGCGCTCCGGGTCGAGGTTGTCGGGGCGCAGCCACACGCCCTCGCGCAGCTCGGCGAGCCGCAACCGCTGCATCGCCGCGCGCAGCTCGGCGCGCTCGGCGGCCGGACGGGCGCCCGCCTCGACGACCGCCATCGTCCAGCGCCCGGACCAGTCGTCGCTGGTGGCCGCGGCACGGCCCTGCTGCTGGCGTGCCTGGCGAGCGACCAGGTCACCGGTCAGCGCGTACCAGCCGTCGCCGTCCGAGTGGAGCTCCCCCGCCGCGGCCATGCGGGACAACGCCGTGCGGACCGCACCCTCGGTCAGCCCGAACAGCGACCCCGTGCGGACCAGGAACGACACGGGCAGCCGTGGTGGGTCGGTGCCGAGCAGGGTCGAGGCCAGCACCGATCGGGCGGTCAGCGGTCGTTCGGCGGCGGGCACCGACGGATCGTACCGCCGTGAACTGTGGCCTTACAGGATTGCGACAGCCGTCGGATCGACGTAATGTCGTGTCGTGGCCCTGACCGTGCGTCCCCGCGACACGATGCTCCCCGATGCGGAGCTGCTGCCCGACGTCCTGCCGACCGACACGCTCGGCCCGAAGGGTCGACCGGTCGGGCCGCTGCGCGACGATTTGTACCGCATCCCGAACCGGGCGAACGTCGCGCACGTCGCCGGCGTGTGGATCCAGTCCGTCGGCGTGCTGGCCCTCGCTGCGTGGTGGGGCAACCCGATCGGCTGGGTGCTGGCGTTCCTGCTGATGGGTCGGGCGTTCGCCCGCTTCTCGATCCTCGGCCACGAGGCGGCCCATCGGCTGCTGTTCTCGAACCGCAAGGTCAACGACTGGGTCGGCGCCTGGCTGATCGCCTACCCGGCGTTCGTGCCGATCGACGCCTACCGGCGCAGCCACATGGCGCACCACAAGGAGGAGTTCGGCCCCAACGAGCCCGACGTGGGCCTCTATGCCGGCTATCCCGTGACCAAGGACTCCTGGCACCGCAAGCTGCGGCGCGACGCGGACGGCAACTCCGGCTGGAAGAACCTGAAGGGCCTGCTGCACGCCCTGCGCTCGGCGACCGCCCGACCGGTCGCGCTGAAGATCCTGGCGTGGCAGGCGGCGCTGTTCGTCGGCCTCTGGGTGGCGCTCGGCCACTGGTGGATCTACCCCGTGTTCTGGCTGCTCCCGTGGATGACGGTGTGGCGTGTGCTCAACCGGCTGCGCGCGGTCGCCGAGCACGGCGGGATGCAGGCCTCACCGGATCGCCGCCTGACGACGCACCACGTGCGCCAGTCGTGGACCGCACGGTTCTGGATGGTGCCGTTCAACACCGGCTGGCACCTGGCGCACCACGTCGACATCGGCGTGCCGTTCTCGAAGCTGCCGCGCCTGCAGGCCGAGCTCGAGCGAGCCGGCTACGTGCAGCCCGGCCTGGAGTGGCC
>JAFAFZ010000146.1 GCA_023423215.1 Actinomycetes bacterium | reverse complement strand
TCGGCTCGGCCATGTGGGGGTCAGCTCCTGCGTGCGACGGGCGCCGTGAGCTTGTCATTCAGCGAGCCGTGCTCGCCGAACAGCTCCTCCCGCCACACCTCGACCAGCGCGTCGGTGTCGCGGTCGTCGGGGTGGAAGTCGCGGCGGTCGTACTCGCAGAGCTGGTCCCAGATGTCCCTGCTGACCAGCGGCGACCGCTTGAAGCGCTTCCAGCTGGCACGCAGTCGACCCTTCTGACGGGCGGCGGGGTCACCCAGCAGCGAGACGACGATCTGGCCGGCCATGCCGATCACGAAGCCGTAGCGCAGCATGACCATCGTGACGATGCGCAGCCGCTCGCTGCCGCCGACGGCGCGGTAGACGTCGAAGGCCACCGCCTTGTGCTCGGACTCCTCGAGCGCGTGCCACAGGAAGAGGGAACGGAGCTGCTCGTCGCCGAACAGGTTCCGCGCATCCTCGTTCGTCAGCAGCATCTCGGCGAGGGTGGCGGTGAAGTGCTCGAGCGCTGCGGTCGCCGCCAGGTTCGCGATGGGGGGTGCGACGCGGGTGCGGAACGCGAGGCCCTTCTTCGTCAGCTTCTCGAAGCGCTTGGTCGGGTAGCCGAGCTGGTCGAGGCGGTCGTTCAGCGCACGGTGCTCACGGCCGTGCATCGCCTCCTGCCCGATGAAGCCGGCGACCTGTCGCTTGAGCTCGGGGTCGGTGATCTGGTCGCGGTAGTGGCGGACCGAGCGCACGAAGAAGTCCTCGCCGTCCGGGAACACCGCCGAGAGCGACGCCGCGAGGTGGCTCAGGATCAGGTCCTCGTCGACGGCGAAGTGGCGCGGCAGCCCGCGCAGCGACTCCTCGAACGAGATGCGACGGGTGGGGACCTGGCGGGCGGGGGCGACGCGTGGCTCGGCCGCAGTTGGGGCTTCGGGCTCGATCATCGTGTCAGTCATGGATGTCATGGTAGACGAGTTGAGAGTTTGACTCAATCCCTCAATTTCGCCGATCCGGGTACGCTGGCCGGGTGGCGAGCGACACACCACCGGTCGAGTCGGACGAGGAGCCACGGCCGGCACCGGACGAGCTGACCACCAAGGGGGCGCAGACCCGTCGATCGATCCTGGACGCCGCGATCGAGCGCTTCGGGCGCGACGGCTACCGATCGACCTCGGTCGCGGACATCGCCCGCGCCGCCGGGGTGAGCGGCTCGCTCACCTACGCCTACTTCCCGAACAAGGAAGCGCTGTTCCTGGCGGCCGCGGACGAGGACGCGGCCGGTGTGATCAGCGAGGGGCTGACCTCGCTGCTCGAGGAGCCCGAGTCCGCGGACTGGCGCGAGACGCTGATCTTCACGCTGCTCGAGGCCGTCGACCACCACCCGCTGGCGCGCCGGCTGCTGGCGGGGCTCGAGCCCGAGGTCACCGCACGCGTGCTCGAGGTGCCGGCGCTCGAGGAGCTGCGCAAGGTCATCGCCGAGCGGCTGCGGTCCGAGCAGCTGCGTGGCGCCGTGCGCGACGACATCGACCCGGCGTCGGTCGCGAACGGCCTGGTGGCGATCGTGCTGTCGGTGCTGATGTCGCTGGTGCAGATCGGCCCGGAGCTCACCGAGGTGTACGCGCCGGACGTGTCGGCCGTGTTCGCCGCAGCACTCGACCCGCTCCCGGATCGCGCCGCGCCGGTCGACGAGGCCTGAGCGTCGCTAGCTAGCGGTCGCGGTCGCGTTCGCCGACCCGGTACGCGCCGGCCGCCGCACCGAGACCGGCGCCGATCGCCAGGCCGATGCCGACGCCCAGGGCGATGTTGTCCAGCGCCACGCCGATGCCGGCACCGAGCGCGACGCCCACACCCACCCCGACGCTCATCGAGACGCCCATGACGGCCTCGTCGGGGTTCGTCTCGTCGTCGTCCTTCGGCTGATCGGTCACGGTGCACCTCCGGGCGGACGGGTACCCAGGGTGCTGCGCGGTCAACCGCGCCGCGCTGCTCCGCTCTCGCGGCCGCGCCGATGAGTTCCGGCGCTCCGCTCGGTCGATGCTGCGAACCTGGTCAGCAGACGAACGAGGAGCGACCCATGGCCTTCTTCCCCTACCTCAACTTCGACGGCACCTGCCGCGAGGCCTTCACCTGGTACCACGAGGTCTTCGGCGGCGACGTCACCATCCTCGCCCCGGGCGACATGCCCGGCGACGGTGCCCCGCCGGAGTTCGCCGACCGGGTGATCCACGCCGCGCTGATGCTGCCCGACGGTGGACTGCTGATGGCGAGCGACACCCCCGTCGGCGAGACGCCGAACCCGCAGGGCTTGTACGTGAACGCGACCTTCGCGACGGTCGAGGAGACCGAGAAGGTCTGGGCCGCGCTGTCCGACGGTGGCTCGGTCGAGGTCGAGCTGGCTCCGGCGTTCTTCACCCCGGCGTTCGGCGTGTGCACCGACAAGTACGGCACGCCCTGGATGCTCACCGCCGCGGACCCGAACGCCGACTACGACTGACGGGTCTGCCACGACCACCACCGAGATCTGGCTGCCCGGCGAGGTGCCGCCACGCCTGGCAGCCGGATGTCGCTGAGGTGGGTCGACGTCGGCGCCGCCTCGTACCGAATTGAACCGGGGGTGTCGCGGGAGTAGCTTGGCGAGCACGCCGCGGGGTGGAGCAGTTCGGTAGCTCGTCGGGCTCATAACCCGAAGGTCGTGGGTTCAAATCCCACCCCCGCCACCATCGAGTCAGCTTTCGAACCCCGACCAACACAGCGTTGGTCGGGGTTTGCGAGTTCTCGAGCCCGCCGTAGCGATCACGCCGTCCCGTGCGAGATGCGGGACGAGATCCGGTGTCGAGTCCGCGTCGATGCCCAGTGCGGAGGCCGACGCGCACCTGCCGGAGGGACGTGGACGAACTGCGGCTCCGAGGCCGATACGACCGGTCGTCGAGGTCGGCCGGGCATGGGAAGCACTCTGGTCACCGGCAGATAACAGCGTTACACTCGCTGCTGCTGCGACGGCCCTCGCTGGTCGCACGTACGAGAGGGGGACATCGCCGTGGGCGCCTACGAAGACCAGATGAACCGAGCACTCCGACCCGTCGCACCGCCGAGGGTCCTCGAGGGCGTGTACACCGACGACCAGCACGCGCGACTGCTCGAGGTGGTGAAGCGCAACGGCCCCTGGCCGACGATCCAGTCGCACCACTTCAAGACCGTCGAAGAGCTCATCGCGACGGTCACCGGCGTGGTCCCGGAAGGCCACGGCCTCACGCTGGACGACATCGCAGGCCCGCTCTTCCGCGGCTTCTACGGCCAGAACTCGGTGTGCTTCCACCCGGAGATCCACGACTGCTTCTACAACCAGGGGTTCCTCGACCTGGTCAAGGACTATTGGGGTGTCGAGTACGCGAAGCCGACGATGATGCTCTTCAACCTGGCGATGCCGAGCCCGGCGTTCGGCCCGCCGCCCGCGCACCTCGACGCGGTGACGTTCCGAGGCGTCCGCTACGAGAACGCCCCGGTGTGGCTGCAGAACGTGATGGCGAAGTCCGGTCTGTTCACCGAGTACATCGTGAAGATGGCCCAGGTCATCACCTGGTGGTACGTCGGCGAGAACGGAACCTTCACCTACTGGCCCGACGGACCTCTCGGTGAACCTGCCGTGCTCGACCATCCGCTCTGGAACAAGGGTGTTGTCGTGCAGAACGAGCTCATGTTCCACCGAGGTGACCCGGTCGGACCTTTCGACGGTCCCGGGATCGATGTCAAGCACCGCTCGATGATGGGGTGGGACGACGTCGAGGACCTCTGGCGGGTCACCACCGACGGCGAGACCGTCGGGACGTTCGATCACTCGGATCTCCGCTTCCTGGTCCACTGGAACGCAGAGCTCTACGAGGACATGGACGAGCTGAAGAAGGTCATGGACCACACCGACGACCTCTCGATCGACGAAGCCGTCGGCAAGCTGCTCGCTGACATGCGCAGCAAGGGCAGGACGGTGGTGGAGCCGTCGGATCCGTTCCACGACACCGAGTTCGTCCGTGCGCTCGTCGAGACCTACACGATCGCACCCGCCACCGAGTGGTTGGAGTTCCCGGCGGCCTGATCCAGCGCTGCGCGAACGAGAGCTCCGCACCGGACCAGGCTGACGCGTCCGGTTCGATCGCTCGTGTCGCAGGCACCCGCGCACCGCGGATCGACTCGGACGTCTGCCCACGATCCCGGGTTGCCGTCGGCGACGTCACCGATGGCCCGACGACAACAGCAACGGACGCGCTCGAGCGCCACCACCCGAACGTGGATCGTCACCTGCCACCCGCCATCAGGAAGCGGGGCCCAAGCCCCGTCCCGGTCCCGTCCGGCTCCCGTGGTCCAGCCCCAGGACGGACTCAGGCCGGCTCGGGGGAGGGCCTGCCCGACAGCGCCGTCCACGTGGCGCAGAAGGCCGGCTTGGGCTCGATGGCTTCGTCGAACATGTGGGGCGTCGCGCCCGGCAGCCAGGTCCAGGTGTGCTGGTCGGTGAACCCCCAGAAGCTGATGTCGGTGATCCCGGCGGCGAGCGCCTCCGCCACGACCGATCCGTACATCGCCGCCTGATGGTCGTCCGCATCGACGACGTGAGCGTCCAACTCGGTGATCGCGACCTCGATCCCGAGCTGCTCGTACGAGCGCACGATGGTCGCGATCGCCCCCGGATCCGGCGGGAAGAGGGTCATGTGCGTCTCGAGGCCCACGCCGTGGATCGGCACACCGCGTGCCACGAGGTCGGAGACCAGTGCGTGGAGCTCGTTGCGCTTGGCCGGGTAGTACTCGACCAGCGATTCGTTGAGGAACAACTTCGCGTCCGGGTCGGCGGCGTGCGCGATCTGGAAGACCTCGGCGAGGTAGTCCGGCCCGAGCACCTGGTGGAAGTAGTTGTCCTCCAGCCCGCTGCCGCCGAAGTAGCTGAAGACCTCGGTCGCGACGTCCCATCGGTCCATGGAGTCGCTGTATCGATCCATGATCGTGTCGAAGTGCTGGAACAGCACCTCACGGAGCTCGGCCGGGTCCCGGATCTCGGTCAGCCAGTCGGGGTTGAAGCTGCCGGAGATGAGTCCGTGGCCCTTCACCGCCATGCCGTGCTCGGTGGCGAACGCGACGAGTCGGTCGAGCGCGGAGAAGTCGAAAGCACCGCGTTCGGGCTCGACCTCCCCCCACTTGAGCTCGTTCTCCGGTGACAGGCTGTTGAACTGCGTTGCGAGCACTTCGGCGAACTTGGGGTCGTCGAGGTAGTCGGGGTTGATGGCTCCAGATCCGATGAGCACGCCGAGACGCTCAGCCTCCGATCGAAGGGTGGCACCAGGTGGGCAGACCGGCGCCGGCGGCGCACACGCGGTCGCTCCCCACGCCGTCAGGGCCACTGCGGCCAGTGTCCGGATCGCTCGCGAGCGGCGGCGTCGCGTCGATGGGTGCAGATCTCGAGCCATGGAAGTCCCCCTCCGCCCGCAGCCCCACTCCGGAGCCGCCGGTGCAGATGCAAGGGATCTTACGAAGGAGCTGCTGAGATAACAACGTCATTATCGGCGCAACCCGAGGGGCGCGGAGACTGCGACAGTCGCGTGCGCGCACCGGTTTCTCTCACTGCGCATCCGGTGCGACCGTGATCAGGACCTTGCCGCACTCCTTCGAGTTCGCGAGCAGCTCGACGGCGCAGTGCACCTGCTCGAGGTCGAACCGGTCGGTGACCATGGATGACAGGTCGCGTCGGCCGAGCAGGTCGACCGCATCGGCGAACCGGTCGGGATACTCCATCGCTCCGCGGATCGTGAACTGCTTCATCATCACGAGCAGGTAGTTCGTGGGAACCGGGTCGAAGTGCAGCGCCACGACGGACATGCGGCCGCCGGCCGGACCTCTGGTGATGATGTCGGCGAGCACCTGCGGCGAGCCGGAGGCTTCGATGAAGGCGCCGGTCGAGGGCGTCGGGCCCAACGTGAACGGCGTGGTCCCGTGCAGGTCCGCCAACGCGCCCCAGACGTCGTGCTCGGTCGGGTCGATCGCAGCTTGCGCACCGAGCTCGATCGCGAGGTCGCGACGGGTCGAGCTCAGGTCGATGCCCACCACGCGCTCGTGACCGCGATCGACGAGCGACGCGATCGCCGCCAGGCCGACGGGTCCACAGCCGAACACGGCGACACCTTCGCCGTCACGCACCTCGGCCTGCTCTGCGGCATGCATGCCGACAGCCACGGGCTCTGCGAGCGCGGCGACATCGAGTGGGACGTGGTCGGGGACCGGGTGGATCAAGCCCGTGTCTGCTGCGCGCACCAACAGCTCGGACGTCAACCCACCTTCGGGACCGCCGCCGCCGATGCGGCCGAGCTCGGCGTTGCCGGGCTGCACCACCACGCGGTCACCGACCGAGACGCTGGAGACGCTGTCGCCGACGAAGGTGACGACGCCGGACATCTCGTGACCCAGGCACAGCGGCCGGCGAGACGGTCTGCCGACACCTCCCATGCGGATGTAGCTGAGGTCGCTCCCGCAGATGCCGCAGGCGGCGATCCGGACGACGGCGTCGTCGGGGCCAGGGTCGGGAGGATCCACGTCGTCGAGACGCAGGTCTCCCGCGCCGTGCACTCGCACCTGCCGCATGCTCGTCTCCTCCTAGCCGGCGAGGTAGCCGCCGTCGACGGCGATGGTGTGACCGGTCAGGTACCTCGACGCCGAGCTGGACAGGAAGAGCGCGACGCCGACGAGGTCGTCGGTGGTGCCGAGACGCTGCATCGGGATGCGGCTCAGCTCGGCATCGAGCAGCTCGGGGTGCTCCGACATCTGCGCCGTCATCGGCGTCTGGATCATCCCGGGCGCCAGCGCGTTGACGCGCACGCCCTTCCTCGCCCACTTGCGAGCGAGGTTGGCCGTCAGGTTGACCATGCCGGCCTTCGCCGACCCGTACCCGGGCACGACCGTCTGGGAGCGGAAGGCTGACATGGAGGCCAGGTTGACGACGCTCGCCCCGCCCTCGAGCTCGCTCGCGAACAGCAGTCGTCGGCACCCGACCGTCAGACGCATGGGTCCGATCAGGTTGATCGCCACCGCGTCGGCGAATCCCTCGGGACTCCACTCGTTCTGCCCACCGGGAAGGTTGGCGCCTGCGTTGTTGACCAGCACGTCGAGCCCGTCCAACGACTCGATCAGGGCGTCGACGGAGTCGGGTTCGCCGAGGAGGAGATGGCGGTAGGCGAACGCTGCGAGCTCGGTGTCGTACTCGTGCGCCGAGGGCCGGGTGCCCGTGACGGTGACCGACGCGCCAGCTGCACTGAACTCGCTCGCGATGGCGTGGCCGATGCCGCTGGTGCCGCCGGTGACGAGCACGCGGGTTCCGGTGAAGTCGAATTCAACCGAGTTCTTCACTGGACCTCCAGCTTTCCCGCCGCGTGGCGCAGCCACGCTGCCTCCCAGAAGTTCTCGGTCCCACCGAGCAGCTCCTGCGTGGCGGCGATCGCCACCTCCCTCGCTGTCGAACTGCCGGGCTCCGCAGCGAGGACGATGTCGGTCAGTTGCAGCGCCTCGACCGCGCGGCCGTCGTCGAGGTGACGGCGCGCTGCGTCGATCAGCGCGAGCGTGCCGGCGGCGGCGACGAGGTCCGGTGCGACGGCGAGCGGTCCGATCCCGTAGAGCTCGGTGGTCGAACGGTGGTGGAACCAGCCCGCGTAGTTCTCCCAGATGGCCCGCACGTTCCACTTGGTCTGGCCGTACCCCTCGCCGACGTCGAGGTGCTCGGGCGAGCGGACCTCGCGCATGAGGGTGTACACGTCCGAACCCGAGTTCATGCCGTCGACGGTGCGGTCGTGGACCCAACGCATCGATTCCTGCATCTCGATGACCGCTTCGCTGATCCGGTCCGCTCCGTCGATCGGGTCGAAGTGTCCGGTGACCAAGCGTTCGGGAGCCAGGTCGCGCACGACGTCCAACGAGTCGATGTACGTGAGCGCGTCCCGGTACCTGTCGCCGCGGAGGGTGACCAGGTTCGGGACGTGCCCGAACAGCGGACCGAACAGGTTGCCCGAGAACAGGGTCTTCGTCTCCGGCAGCCAGACGACGAGCGAGTCGAAGGTCTCGCCTCCCGGCGTCGCGATGACCTCGAACCGCCGACCGCCGATGGTGAGCGCTGTTCGGTCCTCCACGGTGATCGTGGGTGTCGGATCAGCCTGGGCCACGGGGCCGACGCCGACGGACCGGGCGTACTCCATCGCGGCGAGCACGGAGTCCATGAAGGCGAAGGCGGAGTTGCGGGTGCGAAAGCTCTGCAGTCGTTCGTTGTCGTCGCGCCAGGTGGCGAAGTTCGCCTGAGCGACCACCTCGGTGTCCGGATCCTTGATGACGTCGATCCCGCCGACGTGGTCGTAGTGGCCCTGCGTCAACACGATGGTGTGGACCGGAGAGCGGTCGATCGCATCGTAGGAGCGTCGGTGCAGCGCGCCTTCGAATCCCATGCCGGTGTTGAGGATCACGCGCCCTTCGTCGGTGCGGATCAGGTAGCTGTTCGACCAGCCGGGCGACATCCAGATGTCGTCGCCCAGGTCGGTCGCTGCGGCGCCGGTCGCTGCGGCAGCCGAGTCGAAACCCGGCCGTTCCCTGTGGATGCCGGGCATCAGCGGAGCTCCTCGCGCACTTGGGGAAACGCTTCGAAGTAGAAGGCGTAGCGTTCGTAGAGATCATCGGGATCGAGGTCGAAATCGCCGAGGAGGTCGTAGACGACCGTCCCGTCCCGGCCACGCGGGTGTTTCTCGACGTAGTCGGCCAGCCCCGCACGGCACTCGTCAGTGACCTCCAGCCCGGCCAGCGCGACGATCCGCTCGGCCATCGCAACGTCGTCGGCCATGAACTCGCGGAACTCGACATCGACTCGACGAGCCTCGGGGATGAGCGACGCGTCGCTCACCGCGGTGCGCAGCAGTCGTTCGATCCGGTCGACCCAGTACGCAGCCAACCCGTCGGCATCGATGGCAGTCCGTCGGTTCCGGTCGCCATAGGCGAGCATCGTGATCGCGGACTGCAGGACCGCGACCGGGTCGCGGAGCGTCAACGCGATGGTCGCGTCGGGAAACGTCGTCAACAGCGCGGGGAGCTGCTCCAGGTGCTGCGGGCACTTCAACACCCACCGGTTCGGACCCCGGAGGTGGCTCAGTACCTGGAGCTCCCGGCGAAGGAACTCGTAGTGCGGTCGCTGATCGAGCGACAGGTAGTGATCCCGCCATCCAGGAACACGAGCCATCCACTCGAGCGTGTAGGAGCACAGGTCCAGGTCCATCAACTCGCACTCCTCCTCGATGGACGACGGAGGGCGGTCGTGCATGAGAGAGGTGAGGGGGGACACCCGCTGGGCTGCCTCGTACTCGCGCAACGCCCGAAGGTAGCGAGGGTCGACCCCGTCGCTACCCGGTCCGTTCCCGACCTCGGGGATCGGGAACTGCGCCTCCCACCACGGCAGTGACCGAAGACGCCGGTCCGTGGCAAGGAGGTTGACCAGATGCGTCGTCCCGGAACGCGGGAGCCCCACGACGATGACCGGCGGCTCGAGCTCGACCTCGAGTGCCTCGGGATGGCGACGCACGTAGTCGTCCAGACGCAGCCGGGCGCTCAACAGGCCGACGAGGCGTTGCCGGACCAGGAACCGGCCCATGCCCGAGAGGCCGCGGTCGGCGTTCACGGCGTCGACCTGCGTCCGGAGGCGGTCGAGGAGTCCGGCGTCCGTCACGTCGCCCAGCCCGGTCCGCCGCTCGGCGGCTGCCAGCAGTCCGGCCGGATCGAGGTCGACCTCCATCGACAGAGCGAGGTCGTAGATCTCCTGCTCACGCTCGTCACGCTGCGGGTTGCGCAGGTCGGCGATGCGGATGTCTCGGGTCACTCAGCTCCTCCGGTCTCGGTGGGTCCCGGGCGCCGGCCGGGGCCCGAGGCGTCAGACGCTGCGACCTGGGTTGCCCACCGGTGGTCGGCCTTGTCGGCGGGGGACCGCTGGAGCTGGTCGCGCCGGATGATCGCCTTCGGCAGCTCGTGGCGTGCAGGGTGCTGGCTCGCTGTGTCGAGGAGCTCGGCATCGTCGGTTCCGTCGGCGACCTCGGCGACCGCGAGGATCTCGGATCCCCACCGTCCGCTGGGACGGCCGACCACCACCACGTCGAGCACCGACGGATGGTCGAGCCCTGTGCCTCTCCCTCCGAGCGCGGCGGCGAGTCGACGGGCCCGGCTGTCGACCTCGCGAGAGCTCGAGCGTCGCTCGCCCTGGATGATGCACGGCCGCTCGGGGTGCTGCGTGGCGATGGCCTCGTGGATCGCGGCGAGGTTGGAGTCCATGTCGTCCAGTTCTGCTCGGTTCGGTCAACTGAAGGGACGGGCTCGGTGCGGAGGGCGGGTGGACAACACCCTGGCAACGGCGCCGCCGTGGCGTGATGGGACCGGGTGGTCGACGTCGACGGGGCGTGGACGTCGAC
>JAFAFZ010000124.1 GCA_023423215.1 Actinomycetes bacterium | reverse complement strand
TCCTGCTGATCCTGGCCGCCTCGGCGGTCGGGGCCACCGTCAAGAGCGTCACCGGACTGGGCTACCCGCTCGTCGCGGTGCCCATCATCTCGCTCGCGCTCGGCGTCGAGGACGCCGTCGTGATCGTCGCGATCCCGAACCTGGCGGCGAACATCTTCCTGTGCTGGGAGAGCCGTGAGGGTCGCGAGGGTGCCCGCGACCTGGACCGCCTGATCGGGGTCGGGGTCGTCGGCGCGGTCATCGGCACGATCGCGCTCGTGAACCTGCCGGACGCGCCGCTGCTGCTGGCGCTGGCGCTCACGATCGTCGTCTTCGTCGTGCAGTTCGTCCGAAAGCCCGACCTTCGCCTGGACCCTGCGTTCGCCCGACGCTGGTCCCCGCTCGCCGGCCTGGTGGCGGGGCTGGCCCAGGGCGCCGTCGGCGTGTCCGGACCGATCGTGGCGACCTGGATGCACGGCTACCGGCTGCCCGTGCGCGTCTACATCTACTCCGTCACGCTGATCTTCGGCGTCACCGGCGCGGTGCAGCTCGCCATCCTGGTCGCGCAGGGGAAGGTGACAGGCGAGCTGTTCCTCGGTGCGCTGGTCGCCTCGGTCGCGGTGCTGGTCTGCACGCCGATCGGCGTGCGGTTCCGCAACCGCCTGGCGGGCGCCACCTTCGACCGCATCGTGCTCGGCGTGCTGGTCGTCTCGGCGGTGTCGCTCGTCTACGACGCGCTCGGCTGAGGGCGAGCCGGCCTGGCCGACCGGGCGGGTCGAGGTCGCTCGGCGGTGGCCGGGTGGGGGAGACTCCTCCGATGGCGCTGCGCATCGGCAACGGGTTCGACGTGCACCGGTTCTCGGACGACCCGGACCGCGTGCTCGTCCTGGGCGGCGTGCACCTGCCGGACGAGCGGGCGCTGCACGGCCACTCGGACGCGGACGTCGTCGCGCACGCCGTCGGCGAAGCCCTGCTCGGCGCGGTCGGCCTGGGCGACCTGGGCTCGCACTTCCCGGACACCGACGACCGCTGGAAGGGCGTCGACTCGCTCGTCCTGCTGGACGAGATCGTGCGCCTGCTCGCCGTCGAGGGGTGGGCACCCGTCAACGTCGACTGCTCGGTGATCGCCGAGGTGCCCAAGCTGGCGCCGCACCGCGACGAGATGCAACGTCGCCTCACCGAGCGGGTCGGCGCGCCGGTGACGGTCAAGGGGCGGCGCGCCGAGGGCATCGGGGGGTTGGGTCGACGCGAGGGCATCGCCTGCCTCGCCTCGGCCCTGGTCGAGACGATGGCCGATCCCACGGGCGACGACGCAGCCGGAGGAGTGGAGCGATGAGCCGAGGACGACCGAGCGGCAGCCGGGGCGGGGCCCCGAAGGGCGGCGGACGCGGCGGGCCGAAGGGGCCCGCACGTGGCGGCGCGCCGAAGGGAGGGTCGGCGCGTGGCGGCGCACCCAAGCCCGGTCCTGCCCGGAGCAGCGCACCCAGGTCCGGAGGTCGTCGCCCCGGTCGTCGTCCGGCGCACCCGATGGACTCGCCGCGTGGCGGCACGCCGAAGGGCCTCGGCGGCACACAGGTCGAGGGGCGCCAGGCGGTGCGCGAGCTGCTGCTGGCGGGCGAGCGGCGCACCTATGAGATCCTGCTGTCCAACGAGGTCGAGCCGGTCGACATCATCGCCGACATCCTCGGGCTGGCCGAGGAGCTGCGCGTCCCGGTCACCGAGGTCAGCCGGACCAAGCTGGACGCGGCGAGCCACACGGACGCCCCGCAGGGCATCGTCGCCCGCGCCGCCGAGCTGCCCGAGGCCCAGCTCGAGGACCTGCTGGACCCGACGGATGGCACGGCGCCGTTCCTGCTGGCCGTCGACGGGGTCACCGACCCGGGCAACCTCGGCGCCCTGCTGCGCATCGCCGAGTGCGCCGGCGTGACCGGCATCGTCCTGCCGAAGCACCGGGCGGTGCACGTCACCCCCACGGTGACCAAGGCCGCCGCGGGCGCCGTCGAGTACCTGCCGATGACGCTCGTCGGCGGCCTGCCTGCGGCGATCGAGACGATGAAGGCCGCCGGCACGTGGGTCGTCGGGCTGGACGCCGGCGGCGACACGCCGATCCACGGCCTCGACGTCGCGAGCTCCGGCGTGTGCCTGGTGCTCGGTGCCGAGGGCAAGGGCCTGTCCCGGCTGGTGCGCCAGCGGTGCGACCTGCTGGCCTCGATCCCGCTGCACGGCCGCCTCGCCTCGCTGAACGTCGCGTCGGCCGGGGCGATCGCCTGCTACGAGATCGCCCGCCACCGCGACGACGCGGCCGCCCAGGGCTGACCGGCGCGGTGTCG
This sequence comes from Actinomycetes bacterium, assembly GCA_023423215.1. Classification (GTDB taxonomy): domain Bacteria; phylum Actinomycetota; class Acidimicrobiia; order Acidimicrobiales; family Microtrichaceae; genus JAFAFZ01. Next base: position 1,055 of record JAFAFZ010000124.1, on the reverse strand, counting down.
TCCCGTCAGGACGGGGCGGCCTCGAAGGTCATCTGGTCCAGCTCCCAGAAGGCGCGCAGGGCGACGATGAGCCCGTCGTCGTCCACCTTGTAGGTCGCGACGCCCGGCACGAGCGCGCGGGAGCCGTCGGGGAACTCGTTGACGATCGTGATGACGTTGGCGACCTCGTTGCCGCCCGCGTAGGACGCGTGGATCTTCATGCCGACCGGGTTGGTCGCGATCACGTCGTCCCAGAACGCCGCGATCGCTTCGGCGCCGTGGTGGCCCAGGCCGGTCTCGTCGAACGGCGACGGGCCGACCGGGTCGGCGACGACGGCGTCCGGGGCGAAGAGGGCGAGCCACGCCGCACGATCGCCGCGCTTGACGGCGTCGCGGGAACGCAGCGATGCGGCGCGCGCCGAGCGATCCCCGTCCTCGGCCAGCAGGTCGTCGGCGATCTCGGTCATCAGGTCCTCCGGACGGCTCGGGCGCGCTCGGTGTCGCGTCGCCCCCGGCGGGGGAGCCTTCCAGAGTTCCCGGTCGGGTGCGCAGCCGGCGGTCGCGACGCAGCTGCGCGAAAAGCGGTGGACCCGGCGGACCGGTTCTCCGTACGGTCACCCGCATGGAGCTGTGAGGACCTGCACGTCACGAGCGTGCGACACGGTGTGGTGACGAGGAACCGGAGGTCCAGCCCCTTCGGTGGGATCGGCCCGTGGGCACGACCGTCACCACCACCCGGCTCGGCCGGGGTGGTCCCTCCCGATCCGACGCGCCACGGCGCGTCGGGGCCACTCCGGCCGGCCGACGTCCCGACGGCCCGTGCGTCCGCACGCCGGCCGTCACAGATGACGACGGAAGGACTCCACATGACCAACGCTCGACGCTCCCGTTCCGGCTCGCCCCGCTCCCGCAGCGGCTCCGGACGCATCACGCCCAAGGGCACCCGACCCACCGGCACGACGGCGCGACACGGTGCCGACGCCCGTCACGACCGGGTCGAGGGCCAGCCGGTCACGGCGCTGCGTGCGCCCACCCGGGACCTTCGATCGGGTCCACCCGCGCACGTCCGTCGCACC